>NZ_JAVRGC010000019.1:0-1570 GCF_031846005.1 Halomonas sp. LES1 | reverse complement strand
ACCCAAGGGGTCTGTGATGACCCACGACGCCGGGTACGCCTTGAAACCTCTCGGCTCAGCATGAATCACCCCTTTTCGCCTGACGACCATAGCGAGCGTGAACCACCTGATCCCATGCCGAACTCAGTAGTGAAACCGCTCCGCGCCGATGGTAGTGTGGGGCCTCCCCATGCGAGAGTAGGTCATCGTCAGGCACTTATTCAGAAACCCCGGCCCATGGTCGGGGTTTCGTCGTTTTAGGGCCCCCCCATGGAGAGTCCCGGAGTGCCGGCCAAGTCATCGTCAGGCACTTATACCGAGAAAACCCCGGGCATTCAGTTGCTCGGGGTTTTTTCATGGCAGGACGCTGCCCCTGCAGCGTCCCGAATGCCGGCCACCAGAGCGCCGGCCGCCGGAGCTCGGCGCGACCATCGTCAGGCACTTATACCGAAAACCTCAGGTATTCAATTGCTCGTAATCGGCAGTTATCCAGGTTGCGCGTCAGCGTCGCCCAACGCCTCAGGCTTAATCCAGCGCCTTTGCTGTCGCCAAACCGTTCGGTGCCTTCATCCCGATGAGCCGACACCCAGCGATGTAATGCGTGGTAAGGATGGGCCTCTCCCGGGTGCCGCATAACCGCTGATGCTCCTCCTTTGCCAACGACTGCGCTTCGTGCTCCACCTGGTAGAGCTGGCCGATCAACTCGATGACTTGTTGGCCGTCGAGTCCTTCGCTGCAGTCTTTGTTCACCGCCTGCTACCCGGTGTAGAGTGTGGTGGTATAGTTCAGGAGATGGACGTAATGTGTTTTTTCCTGCCCTGTGCCAGCATCGGCAACTAGATCAGTGCCTCGCAACGGCTGCCGGTCCAATACGATCCAGAGGGTAGCTGATCCTGAGGCTTGGCCTGACGGATCCGGCTCTGGATAAGGCGCTTACGTTCCACGCCGAATTTTGATGAAACAAACTTTTTACCGAAAGAGCTTGCAAGCCCGCGGGGAAAGCCGTAAAGTACGCATCCGCTGCCGGCAACGGGCAAACGTTGCAGGCGGTGGAGGTGGCAGAAGTGACTGTTCTGCAATGGTTTTTTCGGAGGATTTCGAATAATACCGGTTGACAGTCGCGGCATATTCGCTAGAATGTGCGCCACTCGTGACGGTGGCCTCAAGGCCTCCGCGGCGATCCTCTCGAAACGATCCTTCAAGGGTTGAGTGTCGAAAGGTGTCGGTCACCCGCAAGGTTCCTCGGAATGCTTCGCCGGGTTGACAACGACAGCCAGTCACGTAGAATACGCCTTCCTCGCAGGGCGCTGGCGAGACCGCCGCTTCTTCGGTATGCAGTTCGGTACCAGGTGATTAAGCGATCGGTACGACAGCAAGCGAGACGCTCCGCTCTCAACAAGACGTGAGCCGCTCTTTAACAATCGATCAGGTAATTCATGTGGGCGCTTGTCGATGGCTCGGTGGTCATGTCACAGAACCATCAAGGCAAGCGACTCGTCATAGATCGCAAGATCTATTTGAGACGTTTGAACCTTGAGCCAAGTTTGGTGCTGCTTCAAGCACTTATGATCTTAAACTGAAGAGTTTGATC
>NZ_JAVRGC010000018.1:0-1728 GCF_031846005.1 Halomonas sp. LES1 | reverse complement strand
GTAGGAAACCGGCCCGGCCACGGGCCGTGTTTGTCGGATTCGTCGCCAGAAAGCCGCGTGGTGCCTTGAATTGGGTGGTGGTGAGCGTCAGCGAACGCACGCCAAACGGGGTTATATCACCGGGCGATATTGGGGCGTAGGTGTAACGGGTCGCCTCGGACGTTACAGAATCCACGGGACCATCATTGCAAAACAGGGGTTTTGATTCGGTGTGCACTGCGGTGAGGTGGGAGCACCCACGGCGCGGGGCCGTTTGGGGTGTGGCCATCGCTACGCCGGGGCGCTAACGTGACTCTATCAGCTTCCGATCCATAAGCGGCTGACTAAATAAAGCGAAAGACCGGATTGCTACCAACAACCCGGCCTTTCTTGGCCATTACCTGGGATAGCAGGCAACGCCATGTCCATTAGTGTATTCGCGCCTTCGGTGTCGCTCAACGCCGGAACACCCCCGCCTAGTAATACGGGGGTCACCCTCCCAAGCTCGCTGCCTCCCTCCGGGGGTGCTACATGCTCGAAAGCCCCGTCTGGTGCGGCTTCCAGCCGTGGGGGCCGCCATGCTCTTTGACTGGTACGCCGCGGGGGTTGTGGATTCCCCTGGTTACATCCTGGAGTACCTCTCCGGCGCTTTTGATCTCTCCGACATCGAGCGGGTTATGCCTCGCAACGGGTATACCGATGCCGCCAAGGTGGTTAGGGGGTCTACAACGCTCTGTGAAGTCCTCTGGGGCGGAAATACCGGGGATAGGGTCATGGTGGTGGGGTCTGGTGCTAACGCCTCTCCTGTGGCCTCTCTGGTGCGTTCTGAGTGGCCTGATCATCTGGTTATCCGTGCTGATGTTGCTGAGGACTACGATGAGCCTGACGCCTTCGCTGCGCTCTCCGCTCTGATGCTTAACATTGCCGACAAGCATCGCCTGAAAGTCACGCATTACGGGGACTGGCACCGATGTGAGAACGGGCGAACGCTTTACGTAGGGTCGCGCCAATCGCCTGTCATGGTTCGGCTGTACGAGAAGGGTCTTGAACAGCGCGCCAAGGGGTATTCACAGAACGCCTCTGCCGACTGGGTGCGCCTGGAAGTCGAGGTGAAGCCTAAGCGGGCCGCTGCTCGCAAGCACCTGGCTACCCTCCAGCCGGATGACTTCATGGCGTGCGCTGCCTGGACTCGCGAGGTTGCGCTCTGTCTCTTCAACTCGGATCTTGTGCCGATCACTGGCCTTGGGACGATCAAGCGTATGTCGGACGATGAGCGGGCACTTGCTGCCCTGGTGAAGCAGTACGGCGGACTCCTGGGGCGCCTCAAGGATGAGCATGGCTCCTGGGATGATGTGGGGCTTCTCCTGGGCCGTTTGGTGGAAGATAAAGACTCCACCTGACCACTAGCCCTCCTGACTGCTGGCCCGCCTGTGTGCGGGCTTTTTCGTGTGCCTGTGTGCCTGGCTACCTGTGTGCCTGTGGCGCCGTACGGACGGCTGAGGACGGCGAAGCTAGCAGGACGCAAGCCGGACGGAAGGCGCGATTGCTTAGACCGATACGCTATTACGAACCCAAAACGTAATGCCATTACACGTGTAACGTAATTACGTAATGGTGGTGTAGTAGGAAACCGGCCCGGCCACGGGCCGTGTTTGTCGGATTCGTCGCCAGAAAGCCGCGTGGTGCCTTGAATTGGGTGGTGGTGAGCGTCAGCGAACGCACGCCAAACGGGGTTATATCACCGGGCGA
>NZ_JAVRGC010000017.1:0-2166 GCF_031846005.1 Halomonas sp. LES1 | reverse complement strand
GGTATGGATCTCCCGGCCCGCCACGGCGGTGACATCCAGCACCAGCCGGCCATCATCGAGCAGCAGGCGGTCGCCCGCCACCACATCCTCGATCAGCTGCTTGTAGTCGCAGCCCACGCGCTCCTCATTCCCCGCATCGCCGTCCAGGGCCATGTCGAGGGTAAAGGCAGCCCCTTCGGCGAGCTCCACCGCGCCGTCACGGAAGCGGGCGATGCGGATCTTCGGCCCCTGCAGATCGCCCAGGGCGGCGACGCTTCTGCCCAGGCGAGCGGCGATCTCGCGGACTCGCTCCAGGCGGCGGCGGTGATCGTCGGCAGTGCCGTGGGAGAAGTTGAGGCGCACCACGTCGACACCGGCCGCGATCATGGCCTCGAGCACGCCCTCGCGGTCGCTGGCGGGACCCAGGGTGGCGACGATCTTGGTGCGGCGAATGGGATCATGGATGGGAGCGTGGGGGGGTAGCGTCATGGCGTCCTCGGCAGAATCAGGATGGCACGGAAGTCGTTGACATTGGTCCGCGTCGGGCCGGTCACGATCAGCCGGTCCAATGCCTGAAAGAAAGTGTAGGCATCATTGCGTGACAGAAAGGCGTCGGGGTCAAGCCCCTGACGCTCCGCCCGTGCCCGGTCGGACGCCGCAAACAGCGCACCGGCATTGTCTTCCGAGCCGTCGATGCCATCGGTATCGATGGCCAGGGCGTGGATGCCCGGCGCCCCCTGAAGTGCCTCGAACAGGCCCAACAGGTACTCGACGTTGCGCCCGCCGCGGCCATCACCTCGCACGGTAACGCTGGTCTCGCCACCGGAGAGCAGCAGCAGCGGCCGCTCCCGCTCGCTCTGACTCGACAACGCCAGGCGCGCCTGGGCACGGCCCAGATCGCGAGCCTCACCCTCGAGATCATCGCCCAGCACACGCACCTCGATGCCGCTCGCCTCGGCGGCCATGCGGGCGGCGTTCAGGACGTCACAGGCACGCGCCAGCACCCGTGAGCGATCGCGGGCGAAGTCGGAATCACCCGGTGCCGGCGCCCTGTCGGCGGCCTCCAGATGGCGGCGCACGCCATCGGGAATCTCGATGCCATGGCGTTCCAGGGTGGCCAGGGCATCCGCCGGAGAGCTGGCATCCGGCAGCGTCGGACCGGAGGCGATCAGGGTCGGGTCGTCACCGGGCACATCGGAGATCAGCCAGGTCAGCACCCGAGCCGGGTGGGCCGCGGTGGCCAGCCGCCCACCCTTGATCGCCGACAGATGGCGACGCACGGTATTGATCTCGCGGATCGGTGCCCCGCAGCGCAGCAGGGCCTGGTTGAGGGCCTGCTTGTCGGCCAGGGTGATGCCCGGTGCCGGCAGGCTCATCAGCGCCGAACCACCGCCGGAAATCAGCGCGATCACCAGGTCATCCTCACCCAGCGGCTCGACCGCCTCGAGCATGCGCCGGGCGGCCTCCTCGCTCAGGCCATCGGGCATCGGGTGCGACGCCTCGAGCACCTCGATGCGCCGGCCCTCGCCCTGCGGCCCCTGGGGGCCCTGCCCTTGAGGACCATGCCCGTAGCGAGTCACCACCAGCCCCGTCAGCGGCGACTCGGGCTGCTGGGCCAGCCAGGCCCGCTCCAGTGCCGCGGCCATGGCGGCGGCGGCCTTGCCCGCTCCCACCACCACGGTGCGCCCGGCAGGTGCCGGCGGCAGCTCGGCGGGCAGCAGGCTGTCGGGGTGCACGGCATTCACGGCCGCATCGGCCAGTCCGCGTAGCCAGCTCAGGGCCTCGGGTTCCGACAGCGCGGCAATGGCCTCCGGGGTGGAGAGCGTCGGCAGAGTGATCATGGAGTTTTCCTCTTCAAGCTGATGATGCACGCCGGGCACCTATGATTCGGGGGTCGAGTTAAAGAACCCGACGACAGGGCGTTCCCTGTCGCCGGGAAAGGCCACCATAGGCGACCTGGGAGGCTGGTGACGACCCGACGCCAACCTCCCGGAGTCCGTCGATCTCGGCCGGCTACTGGCGGCCGGCGTAGCCCCGACAGACTCCACAGGGAGCAGTCACCTCCCCTGTCGTCGCTGACCCAGCACCGGGTCAGCGAACGAACCTTTACTGTCCTACCTCATGATCGGCCAGCACTTCCAGGGCCCTGAGGATACCGGCATGATCCCAGTCGGGGCCGCCATTGGC
>NZ_JAVRGC010000016.1:0-2657 GCF_031846005.1 Halomonas sp. LES1 | reverse complement strand
CTGCCGGACGTGGCGACGGGAACGATCTTCCGCGGTGTGACGCCGTTCTGGGTGGCGGGCACGCTTCGCGCCTTGCTGGTGCTGCTGTTGCCGGGCATTGTGCTCTTCCTTCCCGATCTGCTCTATTAGGCGCGTACTATGGATATTACAGGAAGTAGGCCAGAGGGTGAGTCGGTTGATACGGCCGGTAGCCAGGCCTCCGGTCATGTCAAACCGGAGATCGACCTCAACCAGTTTCTCCCCTATCGGCTTAATAAACTGGCGGACCGTATCAGTGGTGAGCTGGAGCGCATGTATTCCCAGCGCTATGGCCTGAACGTCGCTCAGTGGCGTGTGATGTCATGGCTGAGCCACTGTGATGACTTGACCGCAAAGAAGATATGCTCGTACACGAACATGGATAAGGCGCGGGTATCGCGAGCGATCCAGGCCCTGGAGGACAAGGGCCTGATTTCGCGAAGACCATCCCCTCGAGACCAGCGTGTTCACGATCTGCACCTGACACAAGAGGGAGCTCGGTTACTGGAGGGGCTGATTCCCGATGCCCACTCCTGGGAAGCTGAGCTGGTCTCCACACTGAGTGCCAGCGAGTACCGTGACCTGTTGAATGCAATGAGCAAGCTTGAGCGACAGCTTGAGCGTATTGGCTGGGAGTAAGCACCTCCCAGTCTCAGCTTGATGGCAACATGATGTTGATCATGTTGCCATTTTTCATTGCAGCGCTACTTGCTGTAGCGCGGCGTGAGATGTCGGTCCAGTGCTGCTTAATACTTAAGTTGTATTATCTATTAGTCGTGTGTGGATTGCGGGATGGCAGGTAACGAGGCATTGTACCCCACGAAGTGTTTCCTTATTTTTACTATGGCTTGAAAAGATGTATCGCATCATGGCGAATGCCAGGCCGTACCAGGTCATTCGCCAGGTTCGATGAAGGGAAACTACCTTCTAACCGAGCACATGCTGCTCGCCCCGTGACGTCGGAGGATACTTACAATGAACAAGACGACAGGCCTGCTGCTAGGCACCTTGACTGCCGCTGTAATGAGCTCGGCGGCCCTCGCCGAGACCACGTTGACCATTAGTACCTGGGCAGGCCCCAACCATGGTATCAACAGCATGGTGTGGCCGACCTGGGGAGCTTGGATCGAAGAGGCTACGGAGGGGCGCGTAAAGGTTGATGTGGTCCATGATATGGGTCCGCCGGACTCACAGATGGAAATCGTCGCCGATGGCATCGCCGATGCCACCTGGGTCTTTCACGGTTACAACGCTGGTCGTTTCGAGTTGACCAAGCTGCCCGAGTTTCCCACCTTCGAGGACTTCTCCTCTGAGAACGCCTCTGCGGCTTACTGGCGCACCCATCAGGAGTATCTGGCCGAGGCCGAAGAGCACCGCGGCGTTGACGTGGTGGCAGCAGGTGTTCACGGGCCAGGCTGGATCTTTACCAGCGACAAGGTCGAAACGCTGGACGAGCTTGAAGGTAAACGCATACGTGTCGGTGGAGGTGTCATGGGTGACCTCTCCGAGGCTCTCGAGCTGACCGGTGTGGCTCTGCCACCGACCGGCGTGTACGAGGCTGGCTCACAGGGGGTTATCGATGGCGCCATGCTGGTACCGGAGGGCCTGCGTAGCTTCCGTGTCGCTGAAATTTTCCCGCATACCCTCAAGGTGGATGGTGGCTTCTACCGTGGCAGTTTCACTATCGCCATGAACCCGATGTTCTGGGATCGCGTGTCCCCCGAGGATCGTGAGGCGATCGAGTCGGTATCCGGCGAGCGCTTGTCTCGGCTCTTCGGCTACATGATGGATGAGATGGATGTGCGCGGCGTCAAGTTTGCTGAAGAGCAGGGACACACCTTCACGGATTTGGGTGAGGAAGATCTCGAGAAGCTTCGCAACATCAGCGATGAGATGATTGCCGAGTGGGCGGACAAGGTTACTGAGAACCGTGGGGTGGATGCCATGGCGGCTATCGAGTTCTTCCGCGAGCAGCTGGCAGTTGCCGCAGAAGAAGAGACAGTCGCTCCCCAGGTGCCGGACGAGTACAAGTAATCCCTACATCCTCGCACTAGGCGCTTATCCCGACATGGGGTTCCATGCCCGCGCCATACCGGAAGCTGCATAATGACACCGGTATGGCGCGGTCTCGTGTCGGGCCGGTGCATGACTAGCCGTTCCGCTGCTATATGGAGTCAACCATGCAACCCCTCACGACACGTGCGGCTCGCGTCGGCCGGGTCTTCCAGCTGATGCTGGAGGGGGTGGCGGGAGCCACCCTCTTCGGCATGATGCTGTTGACCACGGTAGACGTGACCGGGCGCTACTTCTTCAATGCCCCGATCCTCGGTGCCGTGGAGCTGACCCAGCTGATGCTGGCGGCGCTGGTGTTCCTCTCCCTGCCGATCGTTTGCTGGCGCCAGGAACACGTCAGCGTCGACCTGCTGGACGCTATCTTTCCTGCTCGCCTGGTCTGGATACGCGAAGTGCTCGTCAATCTGTTGGTCACCGTGGCGCTGTGGGTGATGGCCCAGCGAGTCTGGGCTCTGGCCGAGCGCGCCTTCTCCTGGGGGGACGTGACCGAGTTTCTGCGCATTCCCTATGGCTATCTGATCGGGTTGATCTCGATCATGTTGGCACTCTCGGCCCTGCTGACCCTG
>NZ_JAVRGC010000015.1:0-2857 GCF_031846005.1 Halomonas sp. LES1 | reverse complement strand
GACAGCGTGCTGGGCACCGCCGTTGCGGATGACAGCGGCCATTGGAGCTACACCCCGGTCTCAGACCTCGGCGAAGGAAGCCACAGCTTTACCGCTACTGCCACCGATGCCGCTGGCAATACCTCGGGGCCGAGCGACGCCTTTGAGCTGATCGTCGACACCACCAGCCCCGGTGGAGCTGATGGAACGGACGCCCCGACTCTGACGATTGCCGAGGCCGCAGATGGCGCCATCAATGCCAGTGAGCTGGCCGATGGAGTAGAGACCCGCGTCGAGCTGACGGACGGCACTCAAGCCGGAGACACCATTACGCTGCGTATCACCGATGCCGATAACGTGACCTCCGAGGTTTCCTATATGGTCACAGCGGACGACGTCGCCAACGACAGCGCCCCGGTGGTGATCCCGAGCGATGCACTGACAGACGGCAGCTACAGCGTTACGGCGGCGATTTCTGATGCCGCGGGCAATAGCTCTGCGGTGTCTCCTGAAGTCGAATTCCGCGTGGACACTGCCGCGCCTGAGGCACCGAGCATCACGACCGCCTCGGACGACGTGGGCGATGTGACCGATCCGCTTGCCAGCGGCGATAGCACCGACGACACCACCCCGACGCTGTCCGGCACCGCCGAGGCGGACAGCACGGTGACCATTCTCGATGGTGACACCGTGCTGGGTAGTGTCGAGGTGGACGGCAGCGGCGACTGGACTTTCACCCCGACGGGCCCGTTGGCCGAAGGTGACTACCGCTTTACCGCTACTGCCACTGATGCTGCCGGTAATACTTCCGATCCGAGTACGGCCTTTGAGCTGAGCGTCGATACCACCAGCCCAGGTGGTGACGACGGCACAGACGCCCCGACCCTGGCGATTGCCGAGGCCGCAGACGACGACACCGTCAACGCCGATGAGCTTTCCGATGGCGTTGAGGCCAGCGTCGGCCTGACGGACGGCACCCAGGCCGGTGACACCATTACGCTGCGTATCACCGATGCCAATGACGTGACCACCGAGGTCCCCTACACCGTAACGGCGGACGATGTCACAGACGGTAGCGCGACGGTGGTGATTCCGAGCGATGCGCTGGAAGATGGCAGCTACAGCGTCGAGGCGGTGATCACCGACGCCGCAGACAATGGCTCTGCGGCGTCTCCCAGTGTCGACTTCGGCGTGGACGCCGCCGCGCCTGAGGCGCCGACCATTGGCCAGGTTCAGGACGATGCGGGTGACATCTCCGGTGCGCTGACCAGCGGTGACAGCACCGACGACACCACCCCGACGCTGTCCGGCACCGCCGAGGCGGGCAGCACGGTGACCATCCTCGACGGTGGCACCGTACTGGACAGTGTCGAAGCCGACGGCAGTGGCAACTGGAGCTTTACGCCGACGGACCCACTGGGCGAAGGCAGCCATAGCCTGACGGTCACCGCGACCGATCCCGCCGGCAACACCTCGGAGCCGAGCGCCGCCTTCGAGTTGAACGTGGATATCAGCGCGCCAGATGCGCCTGACATCAACCCTACTGACGGCTCCGTGATCAGCGGGACCGCCGAGCCCGGGAGCACGATTGAGCTCGACGTCGATGGTGACGGCACCTCGGATCTGACGACCACCGCGGACGAGACGACCGGTGACTGGTCGGTGGCACCGGATTCTCCGTTGGCAGACGACACCGTGATCACGGTGACCGCGACGGATCCGGCAGGCAATACCAGCCCACAGGCAACGACCACGGTGGACACCTCACTGAATGACACCCAGCCGCCGGTTGCACCGACCATTGCAGAGGTCGTGGACGATGAAGGTGATGTGACCGGGGCGCTTGCCAACGGTGACAGCACCGACGACACCACCCCGGCGCTGTCTGGCACCGCCGAGGCGGGCAGCACGGTGACCATCCTCGATGGTGACACCGTACTGGGTACCGCTGTGGCGGATGACAGCGGCCATTGGAGCTACACCCCGGTCTCAGACCTCGGCGAGGGTAGCCACAGCCTCACCGCTACCGCCACCGATGACGCTGACAATACCTCGGAGCCGAGCGACGCCTTTGAACTGATCGTCGACACCACCAGCCCCGGTGGTACTGATGGAATGGACGCCCCGACCCTGGCGATTGCCGAGGCCGCGGATGGCTTCGTGAATGTCGACGAACTGGCCGATGGCGTACAGGCCGAGGTTGGCCTGACCCCCGGCACCGAGGTCGGTGACACCATTACGCTGCGTATCACCGATGCCGATAACGTGACCACTGAGGCCCCCTACACCGTGACGGCGGACGATATCGCCAACGACAGCGCCCCGGTGGTGATCCCGAGCGATGCACTGACAGACGGCAGCTACAGCGTTACGGCGGCGATTTCTGATGCCGCGGGCAATAGCTCCGCGGTGTCTCCTGAAGTCGAATTCCGCGTGGACACTGCCGCGCCTGAGGTGCCGAGTATCACGACCGCCTCGGACGACGTGGGCGAGGTGACCGATCCGCTTGCCAGCGGCGATAGCACCGACGACACCACCCCGACGCTGTCCGGCACCGCCGAGGCGGACAGCATGGTGACCATCCTCGGTGGTGACACCGTGCTGGGTAGTGTCGAAGCCGACAGCAGTGGCGACTGGACTTTCACCCCGACGGTGCCGTTGGCCGACGGTGATTACAGCTTTACCGCAACTGCCACTGATGCTGCCGGTAATACTTCCGATCCGAGTACGGCCTTTGAGCTGAGCGTCGATACCACCAGCCCAGGTGGTGACGACGGCACAGACGCCCCGACCCTGGCGATTGCCGAGGCCGCAGACGACGACACCGTCAACGCCGATGAGCTTTCCGATGGCGTTGAGGCCAGCGTCGGCCTGACGG
>NZ_JAVRGC010000014.1:0-4030 GCF_031846005.1 Halomonas sp. LES1 | reverse complement strand
CCCATGCCGAACTCAGCAGTGAAACCGCTCCGCGCCGATGGTAGTGTGGGGCCTCCCCATGCGAGAGTAGGTCATCGTCAGGCACTTATTCAGAAACCCCGGCCCATGGTCGGGGTTTCGTCGTTTTCGGGGCCTCCCCATGGAGAGTCCCGGAGTGCCGGCCAAGTCATCGTCAGGCACCTATACCGAGAAAACCCCGGGCATTCAGTTGCTCGGGGTTTTTTCATGGCAGGACGCTGCCCCTGCAGCGTCCCGGAATGCCGGCCATCGAGGCGCCGCTCATCGGAGCTCGGCGCCCGGATCAGCGACCGTAATAACTCCAGGCTCTTACCGGAAAAAGCCTCGGGCTCATCATGAGCTCGGGGCTTTTTTCGTTTGGGCCGCCGAACGAAAGAGATGTCTCGGCGGGCAGTTGGGCATGAAAAAGCCCGGCCATATGGCCGGGCTTGGATGTCGCCAGGATGTGCCTAGAGGGCGGCAATCTTGTCGCGCTGCTCCGCCAGCAGACGACGGGAGGTCTGAAGATCGGTCAGCTTGCCACGCTCCTTCTCCACTACAGCAGCAGGAGCCTTGGCCACGAAGCCCTCGTTGGAGAGTTTCTTCTCGATGCCGCCGATCAGCTTGTCCTGCTTGTCGATCTCCTTGTCGAGGCGGGCGAGTTCCGTCTCCTTGTCGATCAGGTCGGCCATGGGCACCAGGACTTCCATCTCGCCGACCAGCTGGGTGGCCGCGAGTGGCGCCTGCTGAGGGTCATCCAGCCAGCTGAGGCTCTCCAGCTTGGCGAGCTTGGCCAGGAACAGGCGGTTGGCCTCCAGGCGGTCGCGATCGGCAGTGCCGCCCTTGGTCAGCAGGACGTCGAGGGGCTTGCCCGGCGCGATATTCATCTCGGCACGGATATTACGCACCGCCACGATGACACCCTTGAGCCACTCGATATCGCGGGTGGCGCCTTCATCGAGCAGGGCCTCGTCGGCAGTCGGCCAGGGCTGAGCCATGATGGAGTCGTCGCCCTGGAAGGTACCGGCCAGGGGCGCTACACGCTGCCAGATCTCCTCGGAGATATACGGCATCATCGGGTGGGCCAGGCGCAGGAGGGTTTCCAGCACGCGGACCAGGGTCCGGCGGGTGCCTCGCTTGGCATCGAGACTGGCGTTGTCATCCCAGAGCACCGGCTTGGAGAGCTCCAGGTACCAGTCGCAGTACTCGTTCCAGACGAAGTCATAGAACGCCTGGGAGGCATGGTCGAAGCGGAACTCCTCCATGGCCCTGGTAACCTGGGTCACGGTCTGCTGCAGGCGTGAGAGGATCCAACGGTCGGCGAGGGAGAGGGTCACCGGCTCATCGCCAAGACCGGTATCCTCGCCTTCGGCATTCATCAGCACATAGCGTGAGGCGTTCCACAGCTTGTTGCAGAAGTTGCGGTAGCCATCCAGGCGACCCATGTCGAACTTGATATCGCGTCCGGTGGTGGCCTGGGAGAGGAAGGTGAAGCGCAGCGCATCGGTGCCGTGAGGCTCGACGCCTTCCGGGAACTCGCTTCGCGTGGCCTTGGCGATCGCCTTGGCTTTCTGCGGCTGCATCATGTTGCCGGTGCGCTTCTCCACCAGCGTATCCAGCTCGATGCCGTCGATCAGATCAATGGGGTCGAGCACGTTGCCCTTAGATTTCGACATCTTCTGGCCCTGGCCGTCACGCACCAGGCCGTGCACGTAGACCTGCTTGAAGGGCACCTCGCCGGTGAATTTCAGGGTCAGCATGATCATCCGCGCGACCCAGAAGAAGATGATGTCGAAGCCGGTGACCAGCACGCTGGAGGGGTGGAAGGTCTTGAGCTCTTCGGTCTGCTCCGGCCAGCCCAGGGTACCGAAGGTCCACAGCCCCGAGCTGAACCAGGTGTCCAGCACGTCCTCGTCCTGAGTCAGCTCGAGGTCTGCAGACAGGCCGTGCCGCTCCCGGGCCTCGGCCTCGCTGCGGGCGACATAGACGTTGCCCTCCGCGTCGTACCAGGCAGGGATACGGTGGCCCCACCACAGCTGGCGAGAGATGCACCAGTCCTGGAGGTCGCGCATCCAGGCGAAGTACATGTTCTCGTAGTTCTTCGGCACGAACTGGATATCGCCCTTCTCCACGGCCTCTATGGCGGGCTTGGCCAGACTCTCCACGGCCACGAACCACTGGTCGGTCAGCAGCGGTTCGATGATATCCCCGGAGCGATCTCCGAAGGGCAGGGTGTTGTTGACCGTCTCGATCTGCTCGAGCAGGCCGGCGGCCTCCATGTCGGCGACGATCCGCTGGCGTGCCTCGAAGCGATCCAGACCGGCATAGGCCTCAGGCAGGCTCGGGTCGATATCTGCCAGTGGCCGGCCCTGAATGTCGAAGGCCTCGGCCTGCCCCAGGATGGCGGCGTCCTGGGTGAAGACGTTGATCAGCGGAAGGTTCTGGCGGTGGCCTACCTCGTAATCATTGAAGTCGTGGGCCGGGGTGATCTTCACGCAACCCGAGCCCTTCTCCATGTCGGCGTGTTCATCGGCGACGATGGGAATACGGCGACCCACCAGCGGCAGCGTGATGAACTTGCCCACCAGGGAGGCATAGCGGGGGTCCTCGGGATTGACCGCAACCCCGGTGTCGCCGAGCAGGGTCTCCGGACGGGTGGTGGCAACGACCAGGTAATCCTTGCCGTCGTCGGTGGTGACGCCATCGGCCAGGGGGTAGCGGAAGTGCCAGAAGCTACCCTGCTGGTCGCGGTTTTCCACCTCGAGGTCGGAGATCGCGGTATGCTGTGTCGGATCCCAGTTGACCAGCCGCTTGCCGCGGTAGATCAGGTCCTCCTCGTAGAGACGGACGAAGACCTCCTGGACCGCCTTGTAGAAGCCGCTGTCCATGGTGAAGCGCTCACGGCTCCAGTCGACGCTGGCTCCCATGCGGCGCAGCTGGCGGGTGATATGGCCGCCAGACTCATGCTTCCACTCCCACACCTTGTCGATGAAGGCTTCGCGGCCAAGATCGTGGCGACTCTTGCCTTCTTCCGCCGCCACCTTGCGCTCGACCAGCATCTGGGTGGCGATGCCGGCGTGGTCGGTCCCCACCTGCCACAGGGTGTTGCGACCCTGCATCCGCCGCCAGCGGGTCAGGGTGTCCATGATGGTGTCCTGGAAGGCGTGGCCCATGTGCAGGCTGCCGGTGATATTGGGCGGCGGAATCATGATGGAGAAGGGTGCGCCCTCGCCCGAGGGGGCGAAGCGGCCGTCGGCCTCCCAGCGCTGATACCAGTGGGATTCGATCTGCTCGGGTTGGTAGGTCTTGTCCATGGGCGTTTCGGGTCCAGAATAGGCACCGCCGGCCTGATGGCCGGGCGGCAGGAATGGCGACGAAAATGGGGTCAATTATAGCCCGGCGGGGTAGTCGGCGTCAGCCTGACTGACTGCGCAGCTGATGCGCCTTGACCGGGTAGCCGCGTTGCTTGTAGGTCTGCCAGCACTTTCGCTTGGCGGTCAGCACCGTCTGGTGCTGGTTGATGATCTCGGCGACACGCTCGAAGCGCGAGAACCACTCGGGAATGCCGGGCGATAGATTGAGCAGCGCCTGGGCGGGGCGCTCGGGGGGTGGCGGTTCGGCCCAGCCGATGGTGACCGCCACCTGCTCGGCGAGGGCGTCATCGGCCAGGGCATGGGGCACATAGGCGTCGACCCGGAAGGTCCAGAGCGCCTCGTCGAGCTCCCGGGCCATGGTTTCATCCTCGGCGTGCAGGTGCAGCCGGTAGCCCTTGCGCTGAATGGTCTCGGCCAGCCGGCAGGCGAAGTCGAGACGCGCCTCCAGGGTGGTGTCGGGGAGGACGTAGAAATCGATCTGGGTCATCTGAGTCTGCCCGGGGTTTCTCCTCGTGGCAGGCCTATGCGAAGGCGCTGTGAATACTTCCCTGTACGCTACCGACGCCATCCCTGGCGCAGGACCTCCGCGTCGGCCTGCCCTTCGGCGCCCCTCGCCTCGGTGGTGAGAGCCGCGACGGAGCCGCTGAGCGGGTCCGTCG
>NZ_JAVRGC010000013.1:0-6432 GCF_031846005.1 Halomonas sp. LES1 | reverse complement strand
GCCCATGATGCCGAACATGTCGGTGACGCCGTTGGCGACCAGGGTCTCCACGAAGGCCTCCGAGGGCGTCATCTTCTGCTTGCCTTCCACGACCTGACGGGTATCTGTGGTGTTCTCTGTGCTCATGAGGGTCCTCCGAGGCGACACTGTCGAAATGCGCTATGTGGCTTGCTTTATTATGGAATGAATCATTCCGATTTGCGGAATGCGATGTCACTCTAGATCGCCGAGATCCTAACGTCAACACGATATTTCATAAATCGGTACGATTTGATTCTTTTTGAGAAACTGATCTATTATCGGCCTATCGCTCGACGTGGCACGCTCGCAGCACAACAACTGCTCATAGCACAACAATCGCCCATTCACGCGCCAAGCCCGGCAACACGACGGCCGCAGGGCTCAAGGTCAACGGCCGACGACGGCCGAGGAGACAGTGATGACAGATCTGATCAATGCCAAACCCGACGTCATGCGCTCGGTCCGTGAACTCTTCGGTATCGACAGCGACCTCGAGGTACCCGCGTTCAGCGAGCGTGACGAGTACGTGCCGGAGGTCGACGAGGCCTACCGCTTCAACCCCGATGTGACGCTGGCGATCCTGGCCGGCTTCACTCGCAACCGCCGCGTGATGGTTCAGGGACTGCACGGCACCGGCAAGTCGACCCATATCGAACAGGTCGCCGCCCGCCTCAACTGGCCCTGCCTGCGGGTCAACCTCGACGGCCATATCAGCCGTCTCGACCTGGTCGGCAAGGACGCGATCGTGGTGCGCGACGGCGTGCAGGTCACCGAGTTTCAGGAGGGCATCGTGCCCTGGTCACTGCAGCGCCCGGTGGCACTGATCTTCGACGAGTACGATGCCGGCCGCCCGGACGTGATGTTCGTCATCCAGCGCATCCTCGAACGCGATGGCAACTTCACCCTGCTCGATCAGAACCGGGTCATTCACCCCCACTCCCACTTCCGGCTGTTCGCCACCGCCAATACCGTAGGCCTTGGCAACCTCACCGGGCTCTACCAGGGCACTCAGGTGCTCAACCACGCCCAGATCGATCGCTGGAACATCGTCGCCAAGCTCGACTACCTGCCGCGTGATGAAGAGGTAGCGATCGTGCTGAGCCGAGTGCCCAGCAAGGACTACGAGAGGGGACGCGAGTTGATTTCTGCCATGGTGGCGGTCGCCAACCTGACCCGCCAGGGCTTCGCGGCAGGCGACCTCTCCACCCTGATGTCACCCCGCACGGTGATCACCTGGGCCGAGAACTGCGAGATCTTCCGCAATCCCGCCTTGGCCTTCCGGCTCTCGTTCCTCAACAAGTGTGACGAGGCCGAACGGCCCATCGTTGCCGAGTACTACCAGCGCTGTTTCGGCGAGGAGCTAGACGAATCCTGGATGCAGGAGGCCCGGCCGTCATGACTGCAAGCGCCCAACAGCAGGCGCGCCGGCAGCAACGGATCGAGGAGCTCTGCGCGGCCAGTCTGCGTGCCATCACCGGCCATGCCGACCTTCACTATCGCGGGCAGCGCCTCCATCAGGGCGAGAGGCGTCTCCCCACTCACGCGCCGCATCTGCGTATCGACCCGGCCCAGGATGACTTCGCCGACTGCCGGGCCGTCGCCGATGGCATGGCGATGCGCCTGCTGCACTCCGACATGGCCCTGCATCGACAGCACTGTCCCGATGACCCGATCGAGCGGTTGGTGTTCGAGCTTCTCGAGCAGCTGAGGGTGGAAACCCGGGTCCCCGACGATATGCCCGGCATGGCCGATAACCTGCTGCAGCGCTTCGAGCGCTGGTCGCGCGACTTCTACCGCTCCGGCCTCACCGAGGGCAGCATCGGCCTGCTGCTCTACACCGTGGCCCAGATGTGCTGGTCACGACTGCATGCCCGGCCGGTACTCGAAGAAACCGAGGATTACATCGAGAGCACTCGCTTCTCCCTGGTGCGCGAACTCGGAACGGCACTTCAAGGCCTGCGACGCCAGCGTCATGACCAGGACGCCTACGCTGAACACGCCCTGGCGATCGCTGCCATCGTCGGTAAGCGGGTACGCGCCGAGCGGGCCCAGACCGAAGATGACGATGAGGCCGCCGATCACGAAGAGGCCGCCACCGGCGCCTTTGCGTTGCTGCTCGACTTCGATGACAGCGACGGCGACGACGCTGGCATCGCGGCGGCGGCCACCGGGCGCAGCAAGGTCTTCGAGGACTCGGCCTCGACCTATCGCGTCTTCACTACCCGCTTCGACCGCGAGGTCAACGCCGGCAGCCTGGTACGCCGCGCCCTGCTCCGCGAATATCGCGAGCGCCTCGATCAGGCCACCGCCGAACAGGGCATCAATATCCCTCGCCTGGCACGTCGACTCGGCAGCATTCTGTGGGAGCCTCGCCAGGATGGCTGGGCATTCGGCGAGGAAGAGGGCCGTATCGACGGGCGTCGACTGGCCCAGCTGGTCAGTTCGCCCACCGAGCGGCGGCTGTTCTATCGCGAACAGCTCAAGCTGGGCACCGACTGCGCCGTCAGCCTGCTGATCGACTGCTCCGGCTCCATGAAACATCACATCGTCCCGGTGACGATGATGGCCGAGAGCCTGATCCGCGCGCTGGAGATGATCGGTGCCGGCACCGAACTGCTCGGCTTCACCACCGGCGCCTGGAATGGCGGACGCGCCTACAAGGAGTGGATGCGCAGCGGACGCCCCCGCGAGCCGGGCCGTCTCAATGAGGTCTGCCACATGGTGTTCAAGGACGCCGAACGTAGCTGGCGTCGCGCTCGTACCGACATTGCCGCCCTGCTCAAGGCCGACCTGTTTCGCGAGGGCATCGACGGCGAAGCGGTGGACTGGGCCTGTGAGCGCCTGCTCGCCCGACCGGAGAACCGTCGTATCCTGATCGTGATCTCCGATGGCTGCCCGGCGGACAGCGCCACCAACCTGACCAACGACACCTACTACCTGGACAACCACCTCAAGGAGGTGGTCGCCAGACGCACGCGTGAAGGCCAGGTCGAGGTGCTGGGCCTGGGCGTAGGGCTGGACCTGAGCCCCTTCTACCGCCGCTGCCTGGCCACCGACATGTCCGAGGCGCTCGATACACACCTGTTCGATGAGATCGTCGAACTGATCGGCGGACGCCACCGCCGCTAACCCCTCAGCCCTACCTGTTCAGAGGAGAAGATCATGGCAATCCAGGTCATCGATTTCGGCAAGGATACCGGCACCACCGCACGCCGCCGCCTGGCCGACTTGCCGGACCGAGTGGTCGAGGGCGACCCCAACCACGAATCCACGCTGTTCTTCGAGAGTCCTGACGGCAAGATGATCGCCGGCACCTGGACCAGTACCCCGGGCAAGTGGCACGCCTTCACCGATCGCGACGAATTCTGTTACATCCTGTCGGGTCATGTGCGCCTGATCGCCGAGGATGGTAGCGCTCAGACCTTTCGCGGCGGAGACGCCTTCCTGATCCCCGATGGCTTCCGCGGCTACTGGGAGGTGATCGAGACCACCACCAAGCACTTCGTGATTCGCGATCACGCCGCGGAGTGAGGAGAAACCGATATGGCCAAGACACGCCTGGTGCACCAGTTCGGCATGGGCACTTCGATCCGCAGCCGCAACTACACGGAAGCGGCGGCGCGGGCGATCCGCGACGCCCTGTGGCACAACTCCCTCAATCTTGCCGATGCCTTCGACTTCCCCAGAGAAGCGATGCTGATCGACGTCGAGATCGGCGTGCAACGGCCCGAGGCCGTGGACAGCGACGCCCTGCTGGGCGTCTTCCCCTACGGCCAGCCGAGCATCACGGTGGTCAAGGGTGGCCTCGACATCGACAAGCCCGACGGCAGCGGCACCAGCGTGATCGCCAATGCCGCCGTCATCGTCTCCTTCGATATGGAGCCGCGTCATGACTGAGAAACGCATCATTCTCGAGATGGGTACCGGCAACGACCTCTACGGTGAGGACTACACCAAGGCCGCCTGCCGCGCTGTTCAGGATGCCCTGCACCACTCCTCCATCGTGCTGTTCAAGTCACTCGGCATCGACCATCGGGAGATGCGCGTTCAGGTGACCATCGGCGTTCAGCAGCCTGAGCGGGTCGATATCGAGACACTCCGCGCCGAACTGCCTCGCGGCCGCCCCGAGGTCCAGGTGGTTCACGGCGGTCTCGATGTCCATGATCCCGCCAACAACACCACTCACGTCATCGCCACTGCTGCCATCGCCGCCTTCCTGCCGCTGGAGCAGGGTGCATGGAAGCTGAGTGACGCCCAAGGGTGAGTGAGGCCCAAGGATAGTCGTACTATCACGCAAGATGATAAGGGAATTTCGGTAAGCTGATGCGCCCAGCCCCCCCGGCACCACTCGGCGGGGCTGGGCCGCGAATGACCGACGCAACACTCTTACAGCACTTCCGAGGCGATCAGTCCACCCCCGATCAGCATCAGCGTGACGAAGGCGACCCGGCGCATCGCCAGCGCCGAGAGCGGCGGTGGGCAGCGGCGACCAATATAGGTCGCCAGGGCCACCACCGGAATGGCCCAGGCGGCAAGAATCAGGATCTCGGCATCCAGTTCCCCACGCACACCGATAAACAGGGTCCGCATACCGGAGGTGGCGGCGAACAGAAGAATCAGCATGTTGCGAATCGCCATCAGCGACATCGGCTGGCGATAGCACTGATAGATGACCGGTGGCCCGGCGATACCGAACAGCCCCCCGAACAACCCCGATAACATGCCACTGATAAAGAAGCTGCCCCGCGAGGAGAGCGTTTCACGGGGTCGCGGCCTGAGCACCAGACCCAGCCCGCCGTAACACACCACCAGGCCAAGGGCGATGCGCAATACGCTGGCAGCGCTATGACTGAGGTAGTCCAGCAGCAGCACACCGACAATGATCGACGGGATGATACCGGCGATGGTGGCGACCGTGGCTCGCAGGTCGAGGAGCTTCAACTTGCCTGGCAGCGCCACGGCGCTATTGGCCAGGGTCATCAGACTGACCACGGCGGCTACCGAGGCTACCGAGGTGATGGACAGCCCACTGGTGGCGCCCATCACGATCATTCCCAGGCCGAAGCCGGTCACCGTCTGAAAATAGCCGGCGACCGCGGCAATGGCCAAGAAGGGCAACAGGACCTCGATGCTCATGACCGGCTCAGATGTCGTTGGCGGCGGCGGCCGAGTCCCGTGCCTCGGCAGCCTGTGCCTGCACGGTGGTCACGGCGATAACATGGTAGATATCATCGACACTGCAGCCTCGGGAGAGATCGTTGGCCGGCTTGGCCAAGCCCTGCAGGAGCGGGCCGATGGCCTCGGCGCCACCGATTCGCTCGGCCAGCTTGTAGCCAATATTGCCGGCTTGCAGATCGGGAAAGATCAACACGTTGGCATTACCCTTGACCTTCGAGTCGGGAAGCTTGCGCTCGGCAATATCGGCGACGATGGCCGCGTCGAGTTGCACATCCTCGTCGATGGCAAGCCCTGGCCGCTCGGCCTTGACCCGCCGTGCCGCCCGCACCACCTTTTCCACGTTGCCGTGCTGGGCGCTGCCGCTGGTCGAAAAAGACAGCATGGCCACCCTCGCCTCCTCGCCCAGCAGCGACTCGGCGCTGTCGGCCGCCGTCATGGCGATCTGCGACAGCTGCTCGTCATCGGGATCGATGACCAGGCCACAGTCGGAGAAGATCATGCCGCCCTTGAGGTTGTGGAACGGCTTGCAAAGCATCATCAGAAAGAAGCTCGACACCAGCTTGCTTCCCGGAGCCAGCCCCAGCAACTGGATGGCGCTTCTCACCACGTCGGCGGTGGTATTGACCGCCCCCGCGACGCAGCCATCGGCATGCCCCTCACGGACGAGCAGATTGGCAAAGCATAACGGCTCGCTGACCGCGGCGTCGGCTTGCTCACGTGTCATGCCCTTCTTCTCGCGAAGTGCATACAGCGCCTCGGCGAGGCCCTCACGCAAGGAAGAGACCGCAGGGTCGATGATCTCGATCGCTGCCAGGTCGATCCCTAACTGTTCGGCTCTACGACTGATACCCGCATGCTCCCCCACCAGGATGACCTTGGCGATGCCGTTTTCTGCCGCCTTGATGGCGGCATGCAGCACCCGCTCATCCTCACCCTCGCACAGCACGATACGCCGGGGGGCCTGGCGTGCTTGCTCTAGAATTCGATTCAGTGCCTTCACGTCATATACCTCCTTCACTCGGACACAACCGGGTACCCGGGAGAAAAACCCCCCGGCACTGCCGGGGGAAAACCACTACCACTGAATGTTTCTGGATCAGACGTAATCCTGATACTTCTCGAGCATGCGCACCGGCTTCTTCAGGGCGTCACGGCGGAAGGGGTCGCCCAGCTCGCGGGTGCACATGACCTCGATGACGCAGGTCTTGCCTTCGTTCATCTGCATGTCCACGG
>NZ_JAVRGC010000012.1:0-26136 GCF_031846005.1 Halomonas sp. LES1 | reverse complement strand
CGTCACGGAAGCGGGCGATGCGGATCTTCGGCCCCTGCAGATCGCCCAGGGCGGCGACGCTTCTGCCCAGGCGAGCGGCGATCTCGCGGACTCGCTCCAGGCGGCGGCGGTGATCGTCGGCAGTGCCATGGGAGAAGTTGAGGCGCACCACGTCGACACCGGCCGCGATCATGGCCTCGAGCACGCCCTTGCGGTCGCTGGCGGGACCCAGGGTGGCGACGATCTTGGTGCGGCGAATGGGGTGGTGGATGGGCTGTGTCGACATTGGACGGGCCTCCAGTGGCATGGCGAGTAGTCAGACTACAAGGTTAGCCGTTTACCAGTATCTTTACTACACCTTGGGGGAGGCCCGGGATCGCCCACATTCTGGGATTTTTAAATTTTATTTTCAGTAAGTTGGAGTTATTTTTGGCTTTATTGAATAAGGGGTGAGCGACCTTAAACTGGGTAAATGTTGTAAACTTACTTAATTTCTATTGAGTCCCTGATCAGTTTGCGTCACATTGAGAGACATGACACGAGCCGCAGGGCATGGCCTCGTTTGCTTACGACACGGGACCCACGCCAGCAGGTTCGACCATATCCCCCCGCAAGATGCCACTGGAGGAGAGAGGAAATGATGCTCAAGATTGCCATCAACGGGTTCGGCCGTATCGGCCGCAATGTGCTGCGTGCCCTCTACGAGAACGGCTATCGCGACCACATTCAGGTGGTGGCCATCAACGACCTGGGCGACCCTTCCCTCAATGCCCATCTGTTGCGCCATGACACCGTGCATGGCCACTTCCCCTTCAAGGTCGAGCATGACGAGCAGAGCATGAGCGTCGACGGCGACCGGATCGCGATCCTCTCGGAACGTGATCCTGCACGCTTGCCCTGGAAGAGCCTGGAGGTGGACCTGGTGATGGAGTGCACCGGCCTGTTTACCAAGCGGGCCGACGCCGCCAGGCATCTCGAGGCCGGCGCCGAGCGGGTGCTGATCTCTGCGCCGAGTCCCGACGCCGATGCCACCGTGGTCTATGGGGTCAACGAGGCGGTGCTCAGCGCCGAGCATCGCGTGGTCTCCAATGCTTCCTGCACCACCAACTGCCTGGCCCCGGTGGCCAAGGCGCTCAACGATGCGGTGGGTATCGAGAACGGCCTGATGACCACGGTGCACGCCTACACCAACGACCAGAACCTCTCCGACGTCTACCACAGCGACCCCTACCGGGCGCGAAGCGCGACCCACTCCATGATTCCCACCAAGACGGGCGCCGCCGCCGCGGTCGGCCTGGTACTGCCGGAGCTCGCCGGCAAGTTCGATGGCCTGGCCGTGCGCGTACCGGTGATCAACGTCTCGCTGGTGGACCTGACCTTTACCGCCGGACGCGAGACTACCAGGGAAGAGATCAACGAGATCGTGGCCAGTGCGGCCGAGGCCTCACCGGTGCTGGCGGTCAATGCCCAGCCGCTGGTCTCCATCGACTTCAACCACGACGCCCACTCCTCGACCTTCGACGCCAATCACACCCGGGTGAATGGTCGCCTGGTCAAGGTGATGGCCTGGTATGACAACGAGTGGGGCTTCTCCAACCGCATGCTGGATACCGCCCTGGCGATGCACGCCGCCGCTTGAACGGCGTGAGTCGGCACCTGGCAGGCGCAGGAAACGCAAGACGCCCCCTGAAGGGGGCGTCTCTCGAAGATGGCCGCCTCTCGAAGGAAGGCGCCTCTCGCTGGGGTCGGGCTCGGTGGATGGTCAGCTGAGTCGCTGCATGTAGTCCACGTAGCCGAAGGTGCGCACCGTGCGTACCTCGCGACTGGTTTCATCGATCCGGCAGATCGACGGCAGGCGAATGCCATTGAAGGTGGTGGTCTTGACCATGGTGTAGTGCGCCATGTCGGTGAACACCAGCCGGTCGCCGATGGCGAGTGGCGCATCGAAGCTGTACTCGCCGACGATATCGCCGGCCAGGCAGGTCTGGCCACCCAGGCGGTAGGTGTGGGCCTTCTCGCCCGGCTCGCCGCCACCGATGATCTCGGGGCGGTAGGGCATCTCCAGCACATCGGGCATATGCGCGGTGGCGGAGGTGTCGAGGATGGCGATAGCGCCGTCGTTGTCGACGATATCCAGCACCGTGCAGACCAGGTAGCCGGTGTTCAGCGCGATGGCCTCGCCCGGCTCCAGATAGACCGTCAGATGCGGGTGGCGCGCACGGAAGCCGCGAACCACCCGCACCAGCCGCTCGATGTCGTAGTCGTCGCGGGTAATATGATGGCCGCCACCGAAGTTGACCCACTTGAGGCTACCGAGATAGTGGCCGAATCGTGTCTCGAAGGCCGCCAGGGTCGTCTCCAGGTCGTCGCTGTTCTGTTCACACAGGGTATGAAAGTGCAGCCCCTCGAGGCCCTCGAGATCCGCCGGCGTCAGGTCCCCCGAGCGGGTGCCGAGCCGTGAGCCCGGCGCGCAGGGGTCGTAGAGCGGCACGTCGCCCGTGGAGTGCTCGGGGTTGACCCGCATCCCGCAGGAGACCCGGCGTGGCGCCGCCGCGATCGTCTCGCGGAAGCGCCGCCACTGGCCCGGGGAGTTGAAGCTGAGGTGGTCGGCATAGCGCAGCACCACCCGCAACTCCTCCTCGGTAAAGGCCGGCGAGTAGCAGTGCACCTCGCCTCCGAAGGTCTCGGCGCCCAGGCGCGCCTCGTCCTGGCCGCTGGAGGTGGTGCCCACCAGGTACTGGCGCACCAGCGGGAAGGTGTCCCACATGGCGAAGCCCTTCAGGGCCAGCAGGATCCTCGCACCGCTCGCCGCCTGGACCTCGCCGAGGCGCTCCAGGTTGCGGCGCAGCAGGGCATCGTCCACCACATAGGCCGGGGAGGGGCAGGCCATAACGTCGAAATTGAGCTTGGAGTCCAGGCCCTGCTCGCGTGCGTTCGCCATGGCTCAGGCCAGCGGGTCGTGGTCGGGGTCGAGCTCGACCACCTGCCAGGGCAGGCCCATCTCGCCGATGCGCGCCATGAAGGGGTCAGGATCGAGCTGCTCGACGTTGAACACGCCGTCACCCTTCCAGATGCCCGCAAGCATCAGCATGGCGCCGGTCACCGCCGGCACGCCGGTGGTGTAGGAGATGGCCTGGGACTTGACCTCCGCGTAGCACTGCTCGTGGTCGCAGATGTTGTAGATATGCACCTTGCGGCGCTTGCCGTCCTTGATACCGTCGGCAATGATGCCGATGTTGGTCTTGCCCTTGGTGCGCGGGCCCAGTGATGCCGGGTCGGGCAGCACCGCCTTGAGGAACTCCAGGGGTGCGATCTCGGTGCCGTTCACCTCG
Source organism: Halomonas sp. LES1 (assembly GCF_031846005.1). Lineage (NCBI taxonomy): Bacteria > Pseudomonadati > Pseudomonadota > Gammaproteobacteria > Oceanospirillales > Halomonadaceae > Halomonas > Halomonas sp. LES1. The sequence goes on along the minus strand of NZ_JAVRGC010000012.1, from coordinate 22,825 downwards.
ATCGGCTCGATGCTGGTCATGCCGACGTTCTCGAGCACCTTGAGGTGGGTGATGTACTTGTCGGAGAAGGTCATCCAGAAGCGGATGCGCTCCAGCCCCTTGATGTTCTGACACAGGGATTCCATCTCCTCGTGATAGAGGAGGTAGATATCCTTCTCGCCGATGCCGTCGAAGTCGAAGGTGCGCTTCTCGGCCAGCGGCGCGGTCTCCTTCCACTCTCCCTTCTCCCAGTAGCGACCCTTCGCGGTGATCTCGCGAATATTGATCTCCGGATTGAAGTTGGTGGCGAAGGGATAGCCATGGTCGCCGCCGTTGGCATCGAGGATATCGATGCGATGGATCTCGTCGAACAGGTTCTTCTGAGCGTAGGCGCAGTAGATATTGGTCATGCCCGGGTCGAAGCCGCAGCCCAGGGTAGCCATGTTGCCGGCCTCGGCGTAGCGCTCCTGGAAGGCCCACTGCTCCTTGTACTCGAACTTCGCCTCGTCGGGATGCTCGTAGTTGGCGGTATCCAGATAGGGCACGCCGGTGCGCAGGCAGGCCTCCATGATGGTCAGGTCCTGGTAGGGCAGGGCCACGTGGATCAGCACATCGGGCTTGAATGACTCGATCAGCGCGACCAGTGCCTCGACATCGTCCGCATCCACCTGGGCGGTCTGAATCGGGCGATCCAGCTGCTCGGCGATGGCCTGGCACTTCGCCTCGTTGCGGCTGGCCAGCATGATCTCGCTGAAGACTTCGGGGTGCTGCGCGCACTTGTGGGTCACGACGCCGCCGACGCCGCCGGCGCCGATAATCAGGACTTTGCTCATGGGTTCGCATCCAGATCGGGTAGAGAGGAAGTGTCTCAGCCTCGCCCGGCTCCCCGGCAGGGGGTGACGAGAGGACGCTGATAATGGCGCCCTCCGAGGCTGGTATCAAGTGGTTTTGGTGTCAAGCTGAAGGCGATGAAGCAGTAATCTGGGGTGAGCGGCAGACTGCTGATATCGACATGCATGGAGAGCCCTCTAAAGGCTTTCCATACATGTCGATGAAGTGGGCCTTGTCGATTGGCCCCGGCTCAACCAGCGTTTCGATATCACGGCAGTCGCCCTGACGGCGATGGCCGTAGGCAACCAGACCAAGCCTGGTATCGGCATCCCATTGGCTCACCAGTTCAGCCATCACGTCACGGGCGACCTCGATCTTGCTGGTGCCATCGACCTGTCTCCACATGGAGCCCGAGGCGTCATAGACAATCACGACATCCTCTGTGGCACTGGCCGGAGCCGCAGAGGAAAGGCCGGCGGTGGTCATCATCGCCGCCAGTGTCGGAGTGATCCGTCTCATGTTCGTTTCCTCGCGTACGGCGGATCGGGAGTGCAGTCTCCAGCTTAGACTCGCTGCTGGTGGGCTATGGCTGGTTTTCAACATTCCAAGTGACATCGAGGCCCAGGAGCCAAGGCTTGATGTTGACGGAGCGGGAGCTGACAGCGCCCCTTCGTGCAGAGAGGTGGGCGACGTATGGATTTGATTAGTTAACGGCTCAACCCTAATCTGCTGATATGCCGGCGCCGCCGGGGCTTCACCAGCCGTCTTCATCCGCACTCTTTATCAACAACAAGTCATTGGAGATCAGCATGAGCCCGTTCCTTCGTTACCCCTTCGCCTCTCGCTCCCTGACGGCGGCGTCGCTGTTGGCCGCTGGCCTTGGCATTGCCTTCGCTGGCAGCGTGCAGGCCGCCACCACCGTGAACATCGGCTACAACGGCGCCCCGGACCCCGACAAGAACGCCGTCCATGTCTTCGCTACCAACCTCAAGGAGCTGGTCGAGGAGAAGACCGCTGGCGAGATCGAGCTGAAGCTCTACCCCAACAGCATGCTAGGCGAGGAGGAGGAGCGCATGGAGCAGGTGATGAACACCCCCAGCCTCAATATCGCCTCCTTCGCCGGCATGTCGCCCGTGGTTCCCGAGGTCTTCGTCAGTGCCATCCCGTTCCTGTTCGATGACTTCGAGGCGGCACGCACCTTCTTCGACGAGGGGGAGTACTGGCAGGCGGTGGAAGAGGCGCTGCGTGAGCGCACCGGTCTGGCGTTGCTGGCCGTGGTCGAGGAGGGAGGCTTCTTGGCCTTCACCAACGATGAGCGGCCCATCTCGTCACCCAGCGATTTCGAAGGGCTGCGCTTCCGCGCCATGGACCCCAGCCAGGTGGCACTCTATGAAGCCTTCGGCGCCTCGGGTACCCCAATCCCCTGGACCGAGGTCTACATGGCACTGCGCACGGGGGTCGCCGATGGCCAGATGAACCCGCCGATGTACATCATCCTCGGCAGCCTCTACGAGGTGCAGGACTACCTGACCCTGGCCAACATTCAGTACTCGGACCAGTTTCTGGTCGGCAACGGCAAGATGATCGATGGCTGGGACGAGGAGATGCGAGAGGCCTTCCTGGAGGCGGTCGCCGAGGCCAACCAGCTGGCGCGTGACGACAACGAGGCCAGGGTGGACGAGCGCATCGCCTATCTCGAGGAGCAGGGCATGGAGGTCATTCGGCCGTCCGAGGAGGAGCTCGGCGAGTTTCGCGAGCTGGGGCAGCCGGCCTACATGGAGTGGCTCAAGGAGCGTGATATCGCCCCCCGCTTCATCGACATGGCCCTGGAAGATGCCGGCATGACCCACCTGACCGAGTAACCGGTCCCATGGCGCAGGGCAGGCGTTACTGCCCGCCCTGCGCACGGCCCCATTGATCATCGCGGAACCTTTCATGCCATCCTTGAGTGCTCGCGTGCTGGGGTTCAGCCGCCGTGTGTCGCTAACGGTGGCCGGCTCGCTGTTGTTGCTGGACCTGGCCATCATCCTGTTCGGCGTCTTCATGCGCTACCTGGCCGGTGGCGCCCCCATCTGGACGGATGAGCTGGCTCGCTACCTGATCATCGGCAGCGTCCTGCTCGCGGCAGGTGCCGTCTGGATCGAGGGGGGCCATATGCGGGTCGCCCTGATCGAGCGCCTGCTGCCGGTGCCGCTCCGTCGTCTGCTGAACCTCTACCAGTGGCTGCTGACGCTGGGCATCGCGATTGCCGCGGCCCTCTTCAGCTACCGTTACGCGCTGTCGGTCTCGATGTTCACCAGTCAGGGTCTCGGGGTCAGCCGAACGGTGCCGATGATGGCGCTTCCGGTGGGCTTCGCCCTGCTGGCCTGGCAGGCGCTCTGGTATGGGCCGGCGCCACTCAGGGAGCCCACGGAGGAGGCGACATGACCCTCACCATGCTGGCCGTCTTCCTGGTGCATGTGCTGCTGGGTCTTCCGCTTTTCGTGTCGCTGCTGGCCACCTCGCTGGTCGGGTTCCTGTTCGTCGATACGAGCATGATTCCGCGCATGCTCCCCCAGCAGTTCTTCGGCGGCATCAACGCCTTCTCGCTGATGGCGATTCCGCTGTTTATCCTGGCCGGCAACCTGATGAACGTGACCCGCCTCACCGACCGCCTGATGGCCTTCGCCAAGCTGCTGGTCGGCCATCTGAGAGGGGGCATGGGGCACGTCAACGTGGTGTCGAGCGTGTTCTTTGCCGGGGTCAACGGGTCGGCCGTGGCCGACACCTCGGCGCTGGGGTCGCTGCTGGTGCCTCCCATGCGCAAGGAGGGCTACTCCACTGCCTTCGCGGCCGGGTTGACCGCGGGCAGCTCATTGATCGGGCCGATCATCCCGCCGAGCATCTTCATGATCCTCTACGCCTCGCTGACCAACACCTCGGTGGGTGATCTGTTCCTCGCCGGCGTGATTCCCGGTCTGCTGCTGGGGGCCGCGTTCATGGGCATGAATGCCCTGTATGCCTGGCGCGTGGGCCTGCAGAAGCGCGGAGGCCTGCCCGGCGCAGGTGAGCTGATGGTAACGGCGGTGGGGGCGCTCCCGGCCCTGGTCGCCCCCTTTATCATCGTGGCGGGTATCGTCATGGGCTTCGTCACCCCCACGGAGTCCGCGGCGTTGACCGTCCTCTATGTCGCGCTATGTGGCGCGCTGCTGGGGAAGCTCCGCCTGGCCGACCTGTGGAAGGCCATCGTCGATACCACCCGCCTGACCTCGGCCATCTTCATGATCATGGCCGCCTCGGCCACCATCAGCTGGTTGCTCTCCTATGCCCAGGTGCCCAATCAGTTCGTCGCGCTGCTCGACCCCTATATCGAGCGACCGATGGTGATCCTGCTGATGCTCAGCGCGATCACCTTCGTGACCGGCATGTTCATGGAGGAGGTGTCGGCGCTGATGCTGCTGACGCCGATCTTCTCCCCCGTGGCGATGATGGCCGGGATCGACCCCGTGCATCTGGGCATCATCATCACCCTCAATATCACCATCGCCCTGATCACCCCGCCCATGGGGGCCTGCGTGTTCGTCGCGGCCGCGGTCAGCCGGCTGGAGATCGTGTCGCTGTTTCGCACCATCTGGCCGTTCGTGATCACGGCGGTGCTGGTGCTGCTGTTGCTGATCGTCTTCCCCGGGCTCACGCTCTGGCTTCCCTCGCTGCTTGGATAGTGCCATGACCGACTCCCTCTCACGGCTGACCGCGGTACCGATCCCCGAGGCGTCCGACCCCGACTGGCCGGTGCTGAGCCGGATTCCCATCGAGGGGAGCGACGAGCCGTTGATCCCGCTCAGCCTGGCGCCGGCACCGATCAAGGTCTTCCCGGTGTATGCCAAGCAGGGCCTGCCGGGCGCGATCGATGAGTGCTACGTACGGGAAGGGGTGTATCGGCGCCTGCTCGAGGTGGCGCGAGCCCTGCCGGAGGGGATGGGGCTGATCATCCTGGATGGGTGGCGCCCATGGCGGGTTCAGCAGTACCTCTTCGATACCCTGCAGGAAGCGATTCGTGGGCATCATCCCGAGCTCCCAGAAGAGGAGCTGCTCACCCGCACCCGGGAGTTCGTCTCGGTGCCCAGCGATGACCCTGCAGCGCCCAGCCCGCATCTGACCGGTGGGGCGGTGGATGTCACCCTGAGCGATGGCGATGGGCTGCCCCTGGATATGGGCACGCTCTTCGATGAGGCCGTACCGGCCTCGCATACCGCCTACTACGAGACCCTGGAAAAACCGACGGAGCGGCAGCGTCGGGTGCGCGCCAATCGCCGGCTGCTCTACACGATGATGCGCAAGGCCGGTTTCACCAACCTGCCCAGCGAGTGGTGGCACTTCGATGCCGGCGACCAGCTCTGGGCCCATTACGGTCAGCACGACAGGGCGATCTACGGGCCCGCCGAGCTGGAAACCGTCGAGAGTCGCTGGCGCAAGCAGCTGTAGGAGACGCGAGACTCAGTCGCCCGATCATGACGCTTGGCGGTCATTCAGATGACAGACAACATGCATTGCCATATAACCTTTTGATTTTTATCTACTTCCTTCTCAAGTTGGTGATGCATGGCCCCCGTGACACGCCCCGCGTGTCACGCAATCATCATTGTCTAGACAACTGCCGGTAACCTGATGCCGCGACACTGAGGCCATTCCAAGAGGAGAGGCGTCATGTCGATTCACAGCATCCTGGTCGACCGGGTCAGCAAGACCTTCGGTCGGCACCCCGTTCTTCGCGAGGTCGGCTTTTCCGTATCGCCCGGCGAGATGCTTGCCCTGGTGGGTCCCTCCGGCTCCGGCAAGTCCACCCTGATGCGCCATCTGGCCGGCCTGACCCATGCCAACCGCGAACGACACAGCCGCATTCAGGTACTCGGACGGGATATCCAGAGTGACGGCCGCCTCGTCCGGCGCACGCGTACCGAGCGTTGCCGGATCGGCTATATCTTCCAGCAGTTCAATCTTGTCGGCCGGCTGAGCGTGCTCACCAACGTCTTGATTGGCCGCCTGGGCAGCATGCCGCGGGGACGCTCCCTGCTCGGTCGCTTCAGCCCCGAGGAGGTCGATCGGGCGATGCGTGCCCTGGCCAGGGTCGGCATCGACGCCCTGGCCCATCAGCGCGCCAACACCCTCTCGGGGGGGCAGATGCAGCGCGTGGCCATCGCCCGTGTCCTGATGCAGGACGCCGACATCATCCTCGCCGATGAGCCCATCGCCTCACTGGACCCGCGAAGTGCTCGCGAAGTGATGGAGATCCTGGCCCGCATCAACGCCGAGGATGGCCGCACGGTGCTGGTTACCCTGCATCAGGTTGAGGTGGCGCGACGCTTCTGCCCCCGCACCATCGCCCTCAAGGAGGGCCGGCTCTACTTCGATGGCCCCACCAGCGACCTCACCGACCGTCGCCTCGAAGCCCTTTATGCCAATGCGGGCCTGGACGAGCTGCATGCCAGGCCAGCGGCCAATGAGATGGACGCCGCGCTCGGGGCGCTGGGCTGAGACAGCCCTTAGTGACGTCTTCCGCTCATAGGACTTATTGCACTACCCATCGAACTGCCTGGAGAGGCCTGCTCATGTCCCGTTTCCCCCTGCGTCGTATCGCCCTGCCGCTGGTTGCCGGTGCCAGTCTGTTTGTCAGCCAGCTCACCCTGGCCGCCGAGGCGCTGAACTTCGGCATCATCTCCACCGAGTCCAGCCAGAATCAGGCCGAGCAGTGGCAGCCCTTCCTCGACGACATGTCCCGGGAGCTGGGTCGTGACGTGAAGCCCTTCTTTGCCACCGACTATGCCGCCGTCATACAGGCCATGCGCTTCGATAAGGTCGACCTGGCCTGGTATGGCAACAAGTCGGCGATGGAGGCCGTCGATCGTGCCGGTGGCGAGATCTTCGCCCAGACCGTGGCCCACAACGGGGCGTCGGGTTACTGGAGTCTGATCATCACCCATCGCGATAGTGACCTCGAGAGCATCGAGGAGATGCTGGCGCGAGCCGACGACCTGGTGTTCGGCAATGGCGACCCCAACTCCACCTCGGGATACCTGGTGCCGGGTTACTACGTCTTTGCCAAGAACGGCATCGATGCCTCCACCGCCTTCAAGCGCACCCTCAATGCCAACCATGAGACCAACGCGCTGACCGTGGCCAATGGCCAGGTCGATGTCGCGACCTTCAATACCGAGGGCATGGAGCGCCTCGAGGTCATCCATCCCGAGAAGGCCGAGCAGCTCAAGGTGATCTGGAAGTCGCCACTGATCCCCTCCGACCCGCTGGTGTGGCGCAAGAACCTGCCCGAGGATCTGAAGGCCGATCTTCGCGAGTTCTTTACCACCTACGGCGATACCGATGCCCAGCGCGAGATCCTCGGCCCGCTGCAGTGGTCGGGTTTCGCCCCCTCCAGTGACGACCAGCTGCTGCCGATTCGTCAGCTCGAACTCTTCAAGGAGCGTGCCCGGGTTGCCAACGACGACAGCCTCTCCGCGGATGAGCGCGAGACGCAACTGACGGATCTGGATGCCCGGCTCGACGTCCTCAATCGGCGCATGGAGACGCTGCAGGCTGATGCCGAGCAAGCCCCGACCACGGCCATGATCGGCCAGTAACGTCAGCCGCCTTGCGCCATCACGAGGGGCCATGACGGCCCCTCAATCGGGAGTCTTCATGAACATGCAACATGCCATAACGGATGCTCATCGGCTGCGGCGGTCCTGGACCACGCTGATCGGTTGGGGCCTCACCCTCGCGGTGCTCGGCTGGGCCTGGCAGGGCGCCGAGATGCAGCCGAGCCAGCTGGTCGCCAACGCCGGCAACATGGCCGAACTGGCCAGCGACTTCATGCCGCCGAGTACCGGCAATCTCGGTCACTACATCGACCAGATGCTGGTCACCATCCAGATCGCGATCTGGGGCACCCTGCTCGCGGTGATCTGTGCGGTGCCCTGCAGCCTGCTGTCGTCCGAGAATCTCGCCCCCTGGTGGATCCACCAACCCATGCGCCGCCTGATGGATGCGTGCCGCGCGATCAACGAGCTGGTATTCGCCATGCTCTTCGTGGTGGCCGTGGGGCTGGGACCCTTCGCCGGCACACTCGCCCTGTTCATCCACACCACCGGAGTGCTGGCCAAGCTGTTCTCCGAGGCGGTGGAGGCGAGTGATTCGGGTCCCATGGAGGGGGTTCGGGTAACCGGTGCGGGGCGTCTCGAAGAGATTCGCTTCGGCCTGATTCCCCAGGTGCTGCCGCTGTGGATCTCGGTGAGCCTCTATCGCTTCGAATCCAATATCCGCTCGGCCACCGTGCTCGGCATGGTCGGTGGCGGCGGCATCGGCGTTGCGCTCTGGGAAACCATGCGCGGTTTCCAGTACACCGAGACGGCCACCATTCTGCTGGTGATTATCGTCGCCGTGACACTGCTCGACATGCTCTCGCAACAGGTTCGCAAGCGCTTCATCTGAGGCGCCTCTTTTCAGGAGACAACATGTCTAGACAAGCGCCTTGTGAACCCCGCTACCAGGCCCTGGCCAACATCCTGGCTTGCCACATTGATTTTCCTGACTCGAACTCCCCTGACTCACTGATCCACGAGGTGTCTTCATGAGCTCTGCAAGACGTCAGCGCATTCTGGCGCTGACCCCCCGTGAGCGCCTGACCGAGCACTGGACTCGGCTGGGCATCACGCCGGTCTACCGTTGCGTGCGTGGCCCCGAGATTGGCATGGCCATGGTGCGTGGCCGCATGGGCGGCACCGGCAGTGCCTTCAATCTGGGCGAGATGACCCTGACCCGCGCCAGCGTGGCGCTGACCGAGGATGCCAGCGCCGAGGGCGCGCTGGGGCATGGCTGGGTAAAGGGCCGCGATCCCCGCCATGCGGAGCTGATCGCCCTGGTCGACGCCTGTGCCAAGCAGGGGCACTGGCAGGCCGCCATCGAGGAGGGGCTGGTGGCGCCGCTGGAGGCGGCACTGAGCGAGGAGCATGACGAAAGGGGGCGCCACGCCGCGGCGACCCGCGTCGATTTCTTCACCATGGTTCGAGGGGAGTGAGCATGCGCTGGAATGCCCTTGATGTACCCGTTCATGACAGCCAGCGGGTCTATCGGCAGCTACTGTCGGTGATGGCCGAGCCGGGCACCTTTGTCGAGGTGGGGGGAACGCCCCAGCCACCCCCCGGGGCGGCGATCGGCGCCGCCTGCTGGGCCACGCTACTGACCCTGTGTGATCTCGACACACGAGTGTGGCTGGCCCCCGAGCTGGATACCGCTGGCCTGGGCGAGGCGCTGACCTTCCACACCGGCGCGCCTCAGGTCGGCACCCCCGAAGAGGCTGACTTTGCCGTGGTCACTCCCGCCACTCTTGAAGAGGCGGCACCGGCCTTTCAGGAAGGCAGCGAAACCTACCCGGACCGCAGCACCACCCTGCTGGTGGTGCTCGACCGCCTGGATACCGCCGGCCCCTGGCATCTGAGCGGCCCCGGTATTCCTGGCGTGCGACGCCTGGACGCAGGGCGGGGCGAGGCGCTGATGAAGCGGCTCGCCACCAACCGCGCACGTTTCCCCTGCGGTCTGGACGCCATTCTTACCTGTGGCACCCGGCTGTCCGCCGTACCCCGCAGCACTCGCATCACTCGTTCCGCTTCGGAGGAGGTCGACGCATGTATGTCGCCGTGAAGGGAGGGGAGCAGGCCATCGCCAATGCTCACCGCTGGCTCGCCGATCGTCGCCGTGGCCCACGCCAGACACCGGAGCTCGAGGTCGCCCAGGTGGATGGGCAGTTGCGTCTTGCGGTATCCCGCGTCATGGCGGAGGGCTCGCTCTATGACCCCGAACTCGCCGCGCTTGCCATCAAGCAAGCCAGTGGTGACATGGTCGAGGCGGTCTTTCTGCTGCGAGCCTATCGCACCACGCTACCGCGGCTGGCCGAGACGCTACCGCTGGATACGGCCGCGATGCGCATCGAGCGTCGCATCAGCGCTACCTACAAGGATATTCCGGGCGGTCAGGTATTGGGTCCTACCTATGACTACACCCACCGCCTGCTCGACTTTCTGCAGCTGGTCAATGGCGAGGTAGAGGCTCCCGCGACCGCCGACGCTCTCCTCGAGTCCTGCCCTCAGGTGCTGGAGTTGCTCGACGCCGAGGGCCTGATCGAGCGCGAGGAGGATGATGGCGCCGAGCCCTATGACATCACCCGCGACCCGCCCGACTTCCCGGTGGATCGTGCCACTCGCTTGCAGATGCTGGCGCGAGGTGACGAGGGGTATCTGCTGGCGCTCGGCTACTCCACCCAGCGTGGATACGGGCGTAACCACCCCTTCGCCGGCGAAATCCGCCTGGGCATGGTGGAGGTCGAGATTGCGGTAGAGGAGAGTGAAGCACCGCTGTGCATCGGCGAGATCGAGATCAGCGAGTGCCAGATGATCAACCAGTTCGGCGGTTCGCGAGATGCCGCGCCTCAGTTTACCCGGGGTTACGGCCTGGCCTTCGGCCACAACGAACGCAAGACCATGGCCATGGCGCTGGTCGACCGTGCCCTGCGTGCCGAGGAGCTTGGCGAGACCGCCGCGGGTCCTGCCCAGCAGGCCGAGTTCGTGCTGGCCCACGCCGATAGCGTCGAGGCGGCGGGTTTCGTCTCCCACCTCAAGCTGCCGCACTACGTCGACTTCCAGTCCGAGCTGGAACTGCTGCGGCGCCTGCGCCGAGAGCATGCCACCCGTTGCGCCGCGTCCAGTGATTCAGGCGCCGGTGTCGATACGGATATCGACGCCACCACTTCCGTTGATCAGGCCCAGGAGCAGCAAGCATGAGCAGATCGGCAGCTACCGCCAGCGGCTACAACTTCGCCTATCTGGACGAACAGACCAAGCGCATGATCCGGCGCGGCCTGCTCAAGGCCGTGGCGATACCCGGCTACCAGGTGCCCTTCGGTGGACGCGAGATGCCGATGCCCTATGGCTGGGGAACCGGCGGGATGCAGCTCACCGCCAGCGTCCTGGGACAGGATGATGTCCTCAAGGTGATCGATCAGGGGGCCGACGACACGACCAATGCGGTTTCCATCCGTGCCTTCTTCGAACGCGTGGCCGGCGTTGCCACGACGACGGCCACCGCCGAGGCGGATGTGATTCAGACCCGTCACCGTATTCCCGAGCAGCCCCTGCGGCGGGGCCAGCTGCTGGTCTTTCAGGTGCCGATTCCCGAACCGCTGCGCTTCATCGAGCCCAGTGAAGAGGAGACCCGACTGATGCACGCCCTGGAGGAGTATGGGGTCATGCACGTGAAGCTCTACGAGGATATCGCCCGCCACGGTCATATCGCCACTACCTATGCCTATCCGGTCAAGGTCGATGGGCGCTATGTCACCGACCCGTCGCCGATTCCCAAGTTCGATAATCCCAAGCTGCATATGGCCGAGGGGCTGATGCTGTTCGGCGCCGGTCGCGAGAAGCGCCTTTATGCCATTCCGCCCTATACCAGGGTGGAAAGTCTGGACTTCGAGGACCACCCGTTCGAGGTCCAGCAGTGGGAGGCGCCCTGCGAAATCTGTGGGGCTCGTGACACCTTCCTGGATGAAGTGATCACCGATGACCGAGGCGGTCGAATGTTCGTCTGCTCGGATACCGATTACTGCCAGTCACGCGTCGAGGAGGTGGCATGAAGCGTCCCGATCTGAATCGTGCCACCTTGCTGGAAGCGCGAGGCGTCTCTCGACTCTACGGTCCCGGCAAGGGGTGCGAGTCCATCGATGTTCGCCTGCATCGCGGTGAGGTGCTGGGCATCGTGGGGGAGTCCGGCTCGGGCAAGTCGACGCTGCTGCGCCTGCTTTCGGGGATGGAACGACCCGATGCGGGTCGGGTGATCTATCGCCCGGCCGTCGCCCAGGGCCGTGACACAGTGGGGCGGGAAGGGGAGCTCGACCTCTACGCCATCGGTGAGGCGCGTCGCCGGGCGCTGTTGCGCATGGAGTGGGGGCTGGTGCATCAGAATCCTCGCGACGGTCTGCGTCTCGGCGTCTCGGCCGGTGCCAATATCGGTGAGCGTCTGATGGCCCTGGGGGAGCGCCACTACGGCCAGATCCGCGCCGCCGGCCAGGACTGGATGAGTCGCGTGGAGCTCGATTCTCGACGCATCGATGATGCTCCGCAGACCTTTTCGGGGGGCATGCAGCAGCGCCTGCAGATTGCCCGCACCCTGGTCACTCGGCCCAACCTGGTGTTCATGGATGAGCCCACCGGCGGGCTGGACGTCTCGGTGCAGGCCCGGCTGCTCGATATGCTGCGCACCCTGGTGCGCGAGCTGGGCCTCTCGGTGATCCTGGTCACCCATGACCTGGCGGTGGCTCGCCTGCTCTCCCATCGCCTGATGGTGATGCGCCGTGGTCAGGTGGTGGAAGCCGGCCTGACCGACCAGATCCTCGACGATCCACAGCATGCCTATACGCAGCTGCTGGTGTCGTCGGTCCTGACCCCATGAGGAGGCCGACCATGACATCTTTGACGCAACCCTTTCTCAGCGTCGACGCCCTGCACAAGGCCTTCGTCCTGCACGGTCAGGAAGGCATGACCCTGGAAGTGATGCGAGACCTGCATCTGACCCTTTCCCCCGGCGAGTGCCTGGTGTTGTCCGGTCCCAGCGGCATCGGCAAGAGCACGCTGCTCAAGATGCTCCACGGCAGCTATCGCGTGACCGGTGGCGCGTTGCGCCTGCACTTCGAGGATGGCGAGCTGTCGCTCGGCGACCTGCCCGCCCATGCCTGGCATACCCTGCGTCGTGACGTGATCGGCTACGTCAGCCAGTTTCTGCGCGTGATCCCCCGGGTACCGGCGGTGGAGGTGGTGATGGAGCCGCTGCTGGCGCGTGGCGTCGACACGGCCGACGCCCGGGTGCGGGCCGAGACCCTGCTGGCGCGACTCAATCTTCCCGAGCGCCTGTGGCGGCTGCCGCCGGGCACCTTCTCCGGGGGCGAACAGCAGCGGGTCAATATCGCGCGCGGCTTTATTGCCGAACACCCCCTGCTGCTGCTGGACGAGCCCACGGCCTCACTGGATGCCGCCAACCGCGAAGTGGTGATCGAGCTGATCCAGGAGGCCAAGGCCCGCGGTGCCGCGTTGCTGGGGATCTTCCACGACGAAGAGGTGCGCGATCGGGTGGCGGATCGCCTGCTGCCGTTGACGTTACACATGGGGGCGGCCCTGGAGGCAGCGCCAACGGCCGGGAAGGAGGGTGTCTCATGAGTCACACCGAGCAGGTACTGACCAATGCGCGGTTGATTCTCGACGACGAGGTGCGCCTGGGGTCGCTGGTGGTGCGCGATGGGCGAATCGCCACGGTGGACAGCGGGACCAGTGGCGTGTCCTCCGCGGTGGACTGCGCAGGCGACTACCTGATGCCGGGCATGATCGAGCTGCATACCGACAACATGGAGAAGTATTTTCAGCCCCGCCCCAGGGTGGCCTGGCCGGGGCGTCCGGCGGCGTTGGCCCATGACGCCCAGATGGCGGCGAGCGGCGTGACCACGGTGTTCGATGCGATTTCGATCGGGGATATCGACGAGCAGAGCATGCGCGAGAGCGCGCTCAGGCAGATGGTGGGGTCGCTGCAGGGGATCGTGGACGATGGCATGGCACGCATCGATCATCGTCTTCACCTGCGCTGCGAGGTCTGTCAGCCCGAGACCCTGGCACGTTTCGAGGAGCTGGCCGATTCGCCGCTGCTGGGCCTGGTATCACTGATGGATCATGCTCCTGGCCAGCGTCAGTTCGTCAGCCTGGAGGCCTACCGCACTTACTACCAGGGCAAGCATGGGCTCAGTGATGAAGCGCTGGAGGCGTTTATCGACAAGCAGCTGGCCAACAGCGCGCGCTACAGCAGCCCCAACCGGCAGGCCATCGCCGCGGCTTGCCATCGGCGGGGCCTGGCCCTGGCCAGTCACGACGATGCCACCATCGAGCATGTGGCCGAGAGTGTCGAGTACGGTACCCGCGTGGCCGAATTTCCCACCACGAGGGAGGCCGCCGAGGCCTCTCACCGCCACGGGCTGGCGGTGATGATGGGGGCACCCAATGTGGTGCGAGGTGGCTCGCACTCGGGCAATATCGCTGCCGCGGAGCTGGTATCGCTGGGCGTGCTCGATGTGCTGTCATCGGACTACTACCCGGCGGCCCTGCTGGATGCCGTGTTCCGCATCGCCTCGATGGAGTCGGGTTACTCCCTGCCCCGGGCCGTGGCGACGGCCACCCGCAATCCGGCCCAGGCGGTAGGGCTCGAGGATCGCGGACGCCTGGCAGCGGGCCTGCGTGCCGACCTGCTGCGTGTGCGAGTGGTGGATGACCATCCGCTGGTGCAGCGGGTGTGGTGTGCCGGCAGGCAGGTGCACTGATGGCTCGTCTGATCTATCTGGTCGGGGCCAGCGGGGTGGGCAAGGACACGCTGTTGGCGGCCGCCCGGCAGCGTTATCCGGAGTGGCTGGTGGCCCACCGCTATGTGACGCGACAGAGCGGGGACTCCGAGAACAGCATCGCCCTGAGCCCCGAGGAGTTCATGGCCCGCCAGCGGGCCGGCCTGTTCGCCATGAGCTGGGAGGCCCATGGACTGCACTATGGCCTGGGGATCGAACTCGAGGCCTGGCTGGCGCGAGATCGCGTGGTGCTGGTCAATGGCAGTCGTCGTGCACTCCCCCTGGCAAGTGAGCGCTTCGGTGCGCAATTGGCCCCGGTGGTCATGACAGCCTCTGATGAGGTGCTCGGTGCGCGGCTCAGGCGTCGCGGGCGTGAGGATGAGGCACAGATAGAGGCCCGCCTCGCCCGGCATCGCGAGCTTCGCGATGCCTTGCCGGAGGTGCCGAGGCTGGATAACGGCGGGTCACTGGATGCCACTCTGGATGCCCTGGAGCGGCTGGTCGACGGGGAGGTGGTGGCGTGAGGTTTCGCTTCGTGGGGACCGGCGACAGCGCCCAGGTACCCTGCTTCGGCTGCGACTGTCGCATCTGTGCCAGGGCGCGGGTGATCGCCAGCGCGAGACGCGGGCCCTGTAGTGCCGAGATCGAGGTCGAGGGCCAGCGCTATCTTATCGATGCCGGGCAAATGGATCTGGCCACTCGCTGTGAGCATCAACGCCCCGGTGCCATCCTGCTGACCCACTATCATGCCGACCATGTTCAGGGACTCTTGCACCTGCGTTGGGGATGCGGTGCGTCGATTCCGGTCTATGGGCCCAAGGATTCCCAGGGGTGTGCCGATCTCCATCGGCACCCCGGAATACTCGACTTTCAGGTGCCGCTGAAACCGTTTCGCCCCCTGCATCTGTCATCCCTGACGGTCACCCCGGTGCCGCTCAATCACAGCAAGCCGACGCTGGGGTATTGCCTGGAGGAGGGGGGGAGTCGGCTCGCCTACCTGACCGACACCTGCGGCCTGCCCGGTGCCACCGAGCGATTCCTGCGCAAGTGGCGGCCGGATGTCGTGGTGCTGGACTGTGGTTACCCCAGCCACGTGATTGATCCACGCAATCACAACACCCTCGCCCTCGCCCTGCAGGTCATCGAACGGCTGTCGGTGCCGATGGCGTACCTGACCCATATCGGCCACGAGCTTGACTGTGAGCTGGCAGACGGGGCCTTCCACCTGCCGGCCAATGTGCGAGTGGCGCGAGATGGTGAGGAGGTCAGCCTGCCACCTACAGATGTTCACCATCAGTGATTCTTGACGCGCTGAATTCTCCACGCCAGAAAGCCGATGATTCCCAGCCCCAGGGGCCCCAGGATGGCGGCGGCGATGCCTGGTGCTATGACCACGCCAAGGGCATTCAGGCTCTGCAGCCCCAGCTTGAACAGGCTGAAGAGGTAGTAGCTGATGACGATGATCGACAGCCCCTCGACAGCCTTCTGTATCTTCAGCTGACTGTTGGTGCGTTCGTTGAGGCTCTGCAGGATCTCGGAGTTCTGCTCTTCTATCTCCACCTGAGCACGGGTTCTGAGCAGGTCATTGAGCCGTGCAACACTCTCCGCGAGACTCTCCTGGCGCCGATTGATAGCGGCACAGTAGTGAACCGTTGGCCGGAAGCGTCGCAGGATGAAGGTCCCCAGTCGGGGGCGGTCGCCCAAGCGCTCCTCGCGTAGCTCTTCGATACGGTTGAAGACGATCCGCGCATAGGCCTCGGTGGCGCTGAAGCGCTGGCGCGATCGGGCACCCGATCGCTCGAGCCTGGCCGAAAGCTCGGAGATGGCCGCCAGCAGGGGGCGGGAGCTTGCTTCGGCGTCCTCGGTGTTACGCTCCGAGAGCTTGCCGAGCTCGAGCTCGTGGTCGCGCAGCTCGAGGCTCATCTTCTTGGCCATTGGTAGCGCCAGCGAGGCCATCATGCGGTATGTCTCGATCTCCAGGAGGCGCCGGGTCGTGCGCCCCAGGCGAAAGGCGTTGAGGCCGCGGTTGACCAGCATCAGCCGATTGACTCCGTCCGCCGTGAGCCGGAAATCGCTCCATACGGTGGCGTCTCCATCCCCCACGCTGGAACCGGCAGGGTCGCGAAAGCCGTAGGCCCTGGGGTCGCCTCCCCAGTCAGCCTCCGCCTCCACCAGGACCAGGCTGGCATTGATGAGCTTACGGCTGTGTGCGGCGGTGATCTCCGCCAGCAGCGGCGGGGGCGATGGCCAGGGCTCGCCTCGCCCGGACTTGGGGACCAGTAGGGTGAGGGTGAAGAACTCGGTGTGGCGCTCCCATTTCAGCGTCTGGTCACCGAAGTTCAGGATCTCCTGAGCCGCTTCGGAGTCGGGGGTTCTGCCGACCGCCTCTGCGATCCGGTCGAGGATGTCAGAGGCAATGCCGTCGCCATCGAGGAAGGCGTAGTGGTGAATGTGTGCCGGCTCCTCGAAGTAGATCGAGGGCCGGGCGTGGAGCTCGTTATGCAGTCGGGCGCGTTGTGGGTGCATGCGGGAACCAGGCAAGGAGGGAGATGCTTCGAGCCTAGAGGCTGGCCTCCCCCGGGCCAAGTGTGCTGCGTCAACGCGCCTCTCTTGTTCAGGATGGAAGACGGTGTTCAGGATGGAGGTCGGCCGGCTCGACAGGGGGAGACCTGCAACAAGCCCTGGGTCGAAGGGAGATGGGGTCGCCTATTCACAACCAACAGAGGGGTATAAGAAAAATGCATGGCGGTGAATAAGGCTTCGCCTCTACTCGGCTGTCGTCGGGTTCTGCAGCATGCATGCCGGTTAACTGCCCGCAACCGGAGCCTGACGATGCAGCCCATTTCCCGCCGTTACACCTTTCTCATTCATGAACAGCCGCCCGCCGTTGTCATCGAGGATGGTGGGCAGTCCCATGAACTCAGTCCGTTGTGGCTACGTGAGCGCACTCAGGCCCCCGATCAGCTGGAGGCCATGACCCAGCAGCGGCTGTTCGACTCTCACGCCATCGACGCCGACCTGACGCTTGTCCGGGCCGTACGGGTGGGCGAGCAGCAGGTGGATCTCACCTTCAACGATGGCCATCGCGAGACCTACGACCTGAGCACCCTGGCCGATGAGCTGGGCGAGACCGATCTCTTTCCGGCCGCCGAGCCCTGGGATGCCTCGCTGGCGCCGCAACAGATGCGCTTCGACTGGAGCCGGGTGCTCAACGACCCCGCCTATTTCCAGGCTTCCCTCGATGCCTATCTGCGGCGGGGATATATCGTGCTGTATGGCGTGCCCACCGACCCCGAACGCATCCTGCAGGTCGGCAGTCACTTCGGCTACGTCAAGGAAACCAACTTTGGCCGCTATTTCGAGGTCTACTCCCGCCCCAGCGGCAATGACCTCGCCTACCGCAGCGTGGCGCTGGGCCCCCATACCGACAACCCCTACCGCGATCCGGTACCCGGCATCCAGCTGCTACACTGCCTGGTCAACGAGACCACCGGTGGCCTCTCCACTCTGGCCGACAGTCTCAAGGTCCTCGAGCAGCTGCGCCAGGAAATGCCGGACGGCTATGAACTGCTCAAGCAGATACCGGTGCGCTTTCGCTTCGTTGATGCCGGCACCCGGCTGGTCACCCAGCGCACCATGATCCAGACCGACGATGACGGCCATCCGACCGGTGTCCATTACAGCCCGCGTCTTGATGCTCTGCCGCTGTTGTCCGACGCCCAGACCCGGCTGTTCCACCGTGCCCGCCAGCGGCTCGGCGAACTGCTGGCCGACCCGGCCTATGAGGTGCGCTTTGCCCTCGGTGCCGGCGAGTTGATGCTGTTCGACAACAGCCGCGTGTTGCACGGTCGCACCAGCTATGACAGTAACGAGGGGCACCGCCACCTGCAGGGCTGCTATCTGGATGCCGATGGCCCTCGGGAACGGTTTGCCAGCCTCTTGAAGACCCACGCATCCATCGAGGAGGTTGCCTGAATGGAACAGGTCACATTTCGTCAGATGAAAGACGGCACCCGGGAGGAGTATGTCTTCCTGGAGCAGCTGGAAGCCACCTTCAACCAGGGGTTGGTCGACCGTCTGCTCAACGCCCTGCGCCAGCTGGAGAACACCCTGAGCGGCTATCAGGTCACTCGGCTGGAGCATTCATTGCAGTCGGCGGCACGCGCCGAGGCCGACGGTGCCGATGAGGACATGATCGTGGCGGCCCTGCTGCACGATCTGGGCGATGAACTGGCCCCCTGCAATCACTCTCAGCTGGCGGCCGCCATCATTCGTCCCTATGTGCGTGCCGAGGTCACCTGGGTCGTTCATCACCATGGCCTCTTCCAGAAAGTCTATTATGCGCACCACTTCGGCGAAGATCCCCACGAGCGCAACCGTTACAAGGACCACCCCTGGTACCAGACCTGCGTCGACTTCTGTGAGCGCTACGACCAGGCCGCGTTCGACCCGGACTATCCGACGCCTCCCCTCGAACACTTCGAGCCCATGCTGCGGCGCGTGTTCTCTCGTCAGCCCTTCGATCCGGCGGTGATTGGCGAGGAGTATCCGCTGGAAGTATGAGGTCACAGCCTTGTGCGGATGCTCGAGACGAGCATCCGCAACGCCTCGCGGCTCAATATCTGGGTCCCGCACCCTCCGTCGGCGGTCCTTCCCCCCGATCCACGGCGTCCAGCAGCCAGTCACGGATCGGCTCGATCACCGCACTCCGGTGATGCTTGACGCTCAGCCAATAGCCATAGCTTTCGCGCGTGATCTGCGGTCCCAGAGCCACCAGCTGGCCGGTGACCAGGTACTCCTCGACCAGGTTCGACCAACCCAGCGCCACCCCACGATGGGCAAGCGCGGCATTCAGCAGCAGCGCATAGTTGTGATAGGTAAAGATGCCCTCGTCGGGCGCCAGCGTCAGGCCCGCGTGCTGGCACCACTGCGTCCAGTCGAGCCAGCGCGGATTGCGAATATCCTGATGCAGCAGTGAAAGCCCAGCCAGCTTCGAGGAGGTCAGGGGGCCCGAGATATCGTGCTGTTGGGCATATTCGTGACTGCAAACGGGAAAGACCACCTCGCGCGCCACCAGCCGCTCCTCCTCCTGCGGGGCGTGTGGGCCAAAGCGAATCGTGATGTCTGCAGCCAACCGTTCGGGGTCATCCGCACGATCGATGGGCATCAGCCTGACATTGAAACCCGGGAAGGCCCGCTTCAGCGCCGGTAGGCGCGGGAGCAGCCAGAGATGCGCGAACCCTGCGTCGGCGGCGATGACGACCGACGGCGCGGGACCCTGGCCATGGCGTCTGAAGCGATCACAGGCATCGCGCAGGGTGTCGAGGCTCGGTGCGATCTCCCGGTAGAAGTGCTCCCCCTGGGTGGTCAGGCTCAGCCGGCCTCCACGACGGTCGAACAGCGGCAGGCCGAGATGCTCCTCCAGCACCCGAATCCGTTGGGAAATGGTGGGCTGGGTGGTGCGTTCGGCATCGGCCGCCGCGGTCATCGAGCCCAGCCTGGCGGTGGTCACGAAGGCAATCAACGACTTCATGGACGCAGACTCAGGGGTTACTGATGGTTGCATCTGGGTACTGCCGAATGTCGGGGGGTGATCAATGCCCATAGTGGGGGGAGGGTAGGACGATGAGAAGGTCAATAAACGAAAAAAGCACCCGTAGGTGCTTTTTTCGCTTGCTGATTGGTGGAGGCGGCGGGAATTGAACCCGCGTCCGCCAGCACTCGCCCATTGGCTCTACATGCTTAGATTCCGTCATTTGATTTAACGCGACTGGCTCCGACGGTCAGGATCCAGCCTCGCGAGTCCTCTAAAGTTTAACGACCGGCAAGAGGACGCTACCGATCGCGATCCCATCATTCTTGGCTCGTATCCCCTCCGTGATGAATGGGCACATCACTTCGGGGCCGGACTAGAAGCTAGCGGCTATTAAGCTGCCAGCGCGCCCTGAGCGTAGTTTTCGTCGTTTGCGACTATTTAATCGTGATGTTGGATTTACGAGATACATCACGCTCTCGGCATGCACCGCAGGGGTTGTCACCGGCGTCGAAACCATGTCGCCCCCTTAACGTCCATCCTAACAGGATGTTGCTTGATATGACAGGTCAGCCCCGGTTTTGTTCCCGCATGATGCGTCCCTTCTGACGCTGCCAGTCGCGATCCTTCTCGGTGGCGCGCTTGTCATGCAGCTTCTTGCCGGTCACCAGCGCCAGCTCGCACTTCACCCGGTTGCCCTTCCAGTAGAGCTTGAGCGGCACACAGGTGTGCCCCTTGTCCTGGGTGCGCGAGAAGATCTTGGCGATCTCCTTCTTGTGCAGCAGCAGCTTGCGGGTGCGCGTGGGATCGGCCACCTCGTGGGTGCTCGCGGTGTTGAGCGGTACAATATGGCTGCCCAGCAGCCAGGCCTCGCCGTTCTTGACCAGGATGTAGGTGTCGGTGAGCTGGGCCTTGCCCGCCCGCAGACTCTTGACCTCCCAGCCCGCCAGCACCAGGCCGGCCTCGAAGCTCTCCTCGATGTGGTATTCGAAGCGCGCCTTCTTGTTCAAGGCGATGACGTTGCTGCCGGGGCCCTTGCCCTTGCCTTTCTTGTTGGCCATGAAACCTCGTATCGTGTCTTGTCCGTGGCGGCTTCCTCCGAGATGTGGGGAAGCGTGGTACCATTCAAGGCCTGAAATGACGGCCCATGATACGCCCTGGGCACCGTGAAGTCAGCGAGGAGCGCAATGCCAACGGTTAACCGAACCGCCATGGTGCGGCATACCCCCCAGGAAATGTTCGATCTGGTCAATGACTTTGAACGCTACCCGGAGTTCCTGCCGGGCTGCCGCCGCGCCCGCCTGGTGGAGCGTGACGAGTCACACCTGATCGGCGAGATGACGCTGGGTCGGGCCGGCATCGAGCAGAGCATCATGACCCGCAACGACCTGATCGAACCCGAGCGCATCGAGATGTCGCTGGTCAGCGGACCCTTCAAGCGCCTGCGCGGCCGCTGGCTGTTCACCCCCATGGGCGAGAACACCTGCAAGGTGAGCCTGGAGATGGAGTTCGAGTTTGCCAATCGCCTGCTCGGCATGGCCTTCGGCAAGCTCTTCCAGCAGGTGGCGGGGCAGCTGGTCGACTCCTTCACGCGCCGTGCCAACGACCTCTACGGGCGCTGAGGCATGGCCGAGATCGATGTCGAGGTCGCCTTCGCCCTCCCGGAGAAGCAGCGCATCATCGCTCTGCGGGTGCCGCTCGGCACCACGGCAAGCGAAGCCGTGGCGCTGGCCGACCTGCCGTCACACTTTCCCGAACTGCCCGCCGAGGCCTTCAGTGCTCCCGACCTGGGGCTGTTCGGCAAGCGCCTTCGCGAGCCCGAATCTCATCGGTTACGCGCCGGTGACCGGGTCGAGGTCTATCGTGCACTGATCATCGACCCCAAGGCCGCCCGCCAGGCCCGCGCCAACACCAGACGCTGACGCCCCGCCGGGCGGATGCTCGGCGGGGCGTCTTTGGCCAGGCAGGCGGTTATCAGCGCTGGTCGGCGGGAACGGCGTTGGGCGTCGCCAGTGGCGTGCCGGTGCCGGCGTCCGGTGATGGACCACCCTCGTCCTGGCGCATCTCGATCGCGCCGTCGAGATCTCCTTCACGCTGGATATCCACCAGGCGGTTGCCATCGAAGGTCAGGGTGACGCGACGGCGCTCGGTGCCCTCGTAGGCCTTGTCCAGGTAGAAGAGGTAGTCCCATTGGCTGGCATCGAAGGGCGCCTCCAGCAGAGGGCTGCCCATCACATAGATGACGTCGTCGCGCGTCATGCCGGTGCGCAGCTGTCCCACCATCTCGGCGGTCACCAGGTTGCCCTGGGGAATGTCGCGCTTGTAGACCCCGAAGTAGCTGCAGCCGCTGGCCAGCAGCAGGGCGGCGGTAAGGGTGACGATTTTGGTCAACTTTTGCATTTGCGCCTGTTCTTCACTATCGTGGTTTCGGTCGATCATACCCGACCCTACCCGTTACTGCGAAGAGCTACCATGGCCGACCAGAACCATGAATTACGCAAGGCCGGTCTCAAGGTGACCCTGCCGCGCGTCAAGATTCTGCAGATCCTGGAAAATGCCCAGGGCGAGCATCACCTGAGCGCCGAGGATGTCTACAAGACCCTGCTGGATGCCGGTGAAGACGTTGGCCTCGCCACCGTCTATCGTGTGCTGACCCAGTTCGAGGCGGCGGGCCTGGTGGTCCGTCACAACTTCGATGGGGGGCACGCCGTGTTCGAGATCTCTCAGGAGGAGCACCATGATCATATGGTGTGCCTCGAGAGCGGCGAGAGCGGCGAGATCGTCGAGTTCTTCGACGAGGTGATCGAGCGCCGCCAGCAGGAGATCGCCGAGGAGCATGGCTATGAGCTTGTCGATCACGACCTGGTGCTCTATGTCCGTCCGCGTGGCTCCAATGCGACCCGCCTGGATGGCCCGCCGCGCAAGTAGTCGCGCTCGCATGCCGGCGACGCCAGCCTGAGGCAGCGGCAGTCTGAAACAGTGCCAGTCTAAAACGCCACGGCCCCGATCACCGATCGGGGCCGTGGCGTTTCTGGGCCGATTATCCGCGGCCGGTACTCACTGTTCGGCGGTCAGGCAGCGAT
>NZ_JAVRGC010000011.1:0-56140 GCF_031846005.1 Halomonas sp. LES1 | reverse complement strand
ATGACGAGTCGCTTGCCTTGATGGTTCTGTGACATGATCACCGAGCCATCGACAAGCGCCCACATGAATTACCTGATCGATTGTTAAAGAGCGGCTCACGTCTCGTTGAGAGCGGAGCGTCTCGCTTACTGTCGAGCCGTCGCTTTATCACCTGGTACCGAACTGCATACCGAAGAAGCGGCGGTCTCGCCAGCGCCCTGCGAGGAAGGCGTATTCTACGTGACTGGCTGTCATTGTCAACCCGGCGAAGCATTCCGAGGAACCTTGCGAGCGACCGACACCTTTCGACACTCAACCCTTGAAGGGTCGTTTCGAGAGGATCGCCGCGGAGGCCTTGAGGCCGCCGTCACGAGTGGCGCACATTCTAGCGAATCTGCCGCGACTGTCAACCGGTGTTTCTCGACGCTTTGCGAAAAAACCATTGCAGAACAGTCACTTCTGCCACCTCCACCGCCTGCAACGTTTGCCCGTCGCCGGCAGCGGATGCGTACTTTACGGCTTTCCCCGCGGGTCCGCAAGGCCTTCCTGTAAAAAAGTTTCAGGGACCTGATAAATGGTCGAAGCCGGCGCCTCGGCTCGCACCCAGCCCATCCACAGCCCCTCATCGAAACACCTTGTGGATATCCTGGCTGAGCGAAGTCTTCGGTTAACGTCGTCGCCTGAAAGAGGGCTGAAAAAAGAAGGCCGAAAGAAGTGAAGAGATAAAAGCGAGAGATAACCGCCAGAAACAGCGGCGCCCGCACTCGGCGGGCGCAACGTCCTCGTCGACCGTGGCCGACCAGGCCCTCCTTCGTTACTTGAGCGTCACGCGGGCATAGCGCTTCTTGCCCGCCTGAATCACATAGCTCTTCCCGGTATCCAGCATATGATCACGTTCGACGGCCTCGCCATCGACCTTGACGCGCCCATTACCGAGCATGTCCTTGGCCTGGGCACTGTTCTTGGTCAGTCCGGAGCGATTGAGCACGGTGGCGATCGGGGCCTGGGCGCTACCCTCGAAGTCCACCTCGATCTCGGGAAGGTCCTCGGGAAGCTCTCCATCGGCGAGCTGGTTCCCCGCGGAACGGTGGGCGTTGGCGGCGGCCTCGTCACCGTGATAGCGGCCGATCAGCTCTCGCGCCAGCTCCATCTTGATATCACGCGGGTTGGCACCGGCCTCCACGTCTCGCTTGAGCGCCTCGATCTCCTCGTTGGGCTTGAGAGAGAGCAGTTCGAAGTAGCGCCACATCAGGCTGTCGGGCATGGAGACCAGCTTGTTGAACATCGACCCCGGCGTCTCGTCGACCCCGACGTAGTTGCCCAACGACTTCGACATCTTCTGCACGCCGTCGAGCCCCTCGAGCAGCGGCATGGTAATCACCACCTGCGGCTGCATGTCGAAGTGCTTCTGGATCTCGCGCCCCATCAGCAGGTTGAACTTCTGGTCGGTACCGCCCAGCTCGATATCCGCCTTCAGGGCCACGGAGTCGTAGCCCTGGACCAGGGGGTAGAGGAACTCATGGATGGAGATCGACTGGCCGTTCTTGTAGCGCTTCTCGAAATCGTCGCGTTCGAGCATGCGGGCCACCGTGCTCTGCCCGGCCAGCTCGATCATGTCGGCGGCACTCATGGCGGTGAACCACTCGGAGTTGAAGCGCACCTCGGTCTTCTCGGGGTCGAGGATCTTGAACACCTGCTCCTTGTAGGTCTGGGCGTTGGCCTTGACCTCCTCCTCGGTAAGAGGCTTGCGAGTGACGTTCTTGCCGGAGGGGTCGCCGATGCGGCCGGTAAAGTCACCGATCAGGAACACGACCTCATGGCCGAGGTCCTGAAACTGGCGCATCTTGGTCAACAGCACGCTGTGGCCCAGGTGCAGGTCGGGTGCCGTGGGGTCGAAGCCCGCCTTGATGCGCAGCTTGCGCCCGGACTCCAGCTTCTTGACCAGCTCCTCTTCCAGCAGGATCTCCTGGGTGCCCCGCTTCAGCAGCGCCAGTGCGCTCGCCACATCGCTCATCGTCTCCCACTCCACGTATCAGGTTGCTCGACCCCTCGGGGCCATATCGAATGGGGCAGAATGGTAGCATGTGTCGATGCGTCGCGCTGACACCATATTGCTCGAGGGACCGCCATGACTCTTTATATCGGCCTGATGTCCGGCACCAGCCTGGATGGCGTAGATGCCGCCCTGGTGGAGATCGACGACGAGCCAACGGCCGGCCGGCCCAGGCTGCTGGCCAGCCATGCCGAACCGATGCCGGCTCGACTGCGCACGCTGTTATGGCAGCTCTGCCACGCCGACCACGTCGCCTTCGCCGAGCTTGCGGCGGCGGAGGAAGCCTTCTGCAAGCTTCAGGCAGAGGCCGTGGCCGCACTTCTGACCGCCAGCCATGTACCGAACGAGAGAGTGGAAGCCATCGGCAGTCATGGCCAGACCATCGAGCATGCGCCGCATGGCCATGCCGGCGGTCCCGCCTACACCCTGCAGCTCGACAATCCCAGCCGGCTGGCCGAGCTTACCGGCATCGCGGTGGTGGCCGACTTCCGTCGCCGTGACCTGGCGGCCAGTGGCCAGGCCGCCCCCCTCGCGCCGGCCTTTCATCAGGCGCTGTTCCGGGCCCCTGACGAGTGGCGGCTGGTGCTTAACCTGGGGGGCTTCGCCAACCTGACGCTGCTGCCACCCGAGGCGGACAGCCGTGCGCCGCTGGGATTCGACTCGGGGCCGGCCAACGCCCTGCTGGACGCCTGGCACGCACGCCATCGCGGCGGCGCCTTCGACCCCGATGGCGCCTGGGCAGGCTCCGGTCGGGTTGACGACACACTGCTGGCAGCCCTGCTGGAAGAGCCCTTCTTTCACCTGCCGCCGCCACGCAGCACCGGCCGTGAACTGTTCCATCTCGACTGGCTGGCAGAACACCTGAATGGCAGGGAGCGCCCCGAGGATGTGCAGGCAACGCTGGCCGAGCTGACGGCAACGAGCGTCGCCCTGGCCGTGGAGATGGCCCGGGAGCGCCTCGCTGCCCCGCCTCCGACGCTGCTGATTCCCTGCGGCGGCGGTGCCCATAATCGCGACCTGCTGAGTCGGCTGGCACGTCGCCTTCCCGACACGCCCCTGGGCGACTGCGCCGAGTGGGGCTGGCCCGCCGACTGGCTGGAAGCCGGCGCCTTCGCCTGGCTGGCCTGGCGCCGCCTGGCGGGCCTGCCGGGTAACCTGCCCAGTGTGACCGGGGCCACAGGCCCTCGCGTACTGGGCGGCGTCTTCGCCCCCTAGGAGCGCCCCACGCGGAGGCGCCTCAGAAGTCGTCCTCGCTGCGCAGCGAGAGTGACGCGGCAGCCTCCTTGGCCTGATCGACTCCCTTGCTGCCCGCACCACCGCCAAACTTGATCATCATGCGCAGGTCATTGGGCGAATCGGCATGCACCATGGCCACTTCCTCGGAAACCCTACCCGCCGTGTAGAGGTCATAGAGCGCCTGATCGAAGGTCTGCATGCCAAGGTCCCGTGAACGGGCCATGACGTTCTTGATCTCGGAGACCTCCCCCTTGCGCACCAGGTCACCGATCAACGGCGAGTTGAGCATGATCTCGATGGCCGGGCAGCGCCCGCCATCCAGTGTGGGCAGCAGTTGCTGAGCGACGATGGCACGCAGATTGAGCGACAGGTCGAGCCATATCTGGGCGTGCCGTTCGATGGGAAAGAAGTTGATGATGCGATCGAGGGCCTGGTTCGCATTGTTGGCGTGCAGGGTGGCCAGACAGAGGTGACCAGTCTCGGCAAAGGTCAGGGCATGCTCCATCGTCTCGCGGCTACGCACCTCGCCGATCAGGATCACATCCGGCGCCTGGCGCAGGGTGTTCTTCAATGCCACCTCGAAGGACTCGGTGTCGATTCCCACCTCGCGCTGGTTGATGATCGCCTTCTTGTGCGGATGTATGTACTCGATGGGGTCCTCGACGCTGATGATATGGCCGCCCAGCGTCTCGTTGCGCTGCTGGATCATCGATGCCAGGGTGGTCGACTTGCCGGTGCCGGTCCCTCCCACCACGAACACCAGGCCCCGCTTGTTGTTGACCAGATCACCAAGAGTGGTGGGCAGCGACAGCTCTTCCAGATGAGGAATATCGAAACCGATGCGCCGGATCACCATCGCCTTCTGGTTGCGCTGTTGAAAGGCACTGACTCGAAAACGCCCCTTGCCCTTGCGGCTGAGTGCAAAATTGGCCTCCCGCTCGGCCGTGAAGCGGGCCTGCATCGACTCCGGAATGGTGACATTGACCAGCTCGTTGACCTGCTGAACGCTGAGTCTCTGCTCACCCAGGGGCGTGAGCCGCCCTGCCATCTTGAGAGTGGGAGGGGCCCCCACCGAGATCAGCAGGTCCGAAGCGTCCTTGTGCACCATGATATCCAGCAGCTGATTGAGCCACTCTTGAGCCGTCATATCCCCGCCCCCTCTACCTGTATCGTTATTCTCTTCTGCTCTGCGCAACTGTCTGTTCAGATGATGCCCTTGGCCTTGGTTTGGGCCTCGTCACGTGCCACCACGTTGTCCGCCACCAGCTTGGCCATGGCGGCATCGAGGGTCTGCATGCCCTGGTTGCCACCGGTCTGGATGGCCGAGTAGATCTGCGCCACCTTGTCCTCTCGAATCAGGTTGCGCACCGCCGAGGTGGCAATCAGGATCTCATGGGCTGCCACCCGACCACCGCTCATGCGCTTGAGCAGCGTCTGGGAGACCACCGCCTGCAGCGACTCCGAGAGCATCGAGCGCACCATCGACTTCTCGTCACCGGGAAAGACATCGATGATCCGGTCGATGGTCTTGGCCGCGGAGGTGGTATGCAGGGTGCCGAACACCAGGTGACCGGTCTCGGCCGCGGTCAGCGCCAGGCGAATGGTTTCCAGGTCACGCAGCTCGCCGATCAGGATGATGTCCGGGTCCTCGCGCAGGGCACTTCGCAGCGCCGGGGCAAAGCCGAGAGTATCGCGGTGTACCTCACGCTGGTTGACCAGGCAGCGCTTGCTGCGGTGGACGAACTCCACCGGGTCCTCGATGGTGAGGATATGCTCGTAGCGATGGTCGTTGATGTAATCGATCATCGCCGCCAGGGTGGTGCTCTTGCCCGAGCCGGTGGGGCCGGTGACCAGCACCAGGCCGCGTGGCAGCATGGAGAGCTGGCGGAATGTCTGGCCCATCCCCAGATCCTCGAACGTCAGTACCTCGGTGGGAATGGTGCGGAACACCGCCCCCGCGCCACGGGCCTGGTTGAAGACGTTGACACGGAAGCGCGAGATACCCGGCACCTCGAAGGAGAAGTCGGTCTCGAAGTACTCCTCGTAGTCGCGACGCTGGCGATCCGCCATGATGTCGTAGATCAGCTTGCGGACTTCACGATCTTCCATGGCCGGCACATTGAGCCGCCGGATATCGCCATCCACGCGAATCATCGGCGGCAACCCGGCCGACAGGTGGAGGTCCGAGGCGTTCTGCTTTGCCGAGAACGCC
Organism: Halomonas sp. LES1; assembly: GCF_031846005.1. Taxonomy (NCBI): domain Bacteria; kingdom Pseudomonadati; phylum Pseudomonadota; class Gammaproteobacteria; order Oceanospirillales; family Halomonadaceae; genus Halomonas; species Halomonas sp. LES1. The sequence continues at coordinate 50,660 of NZ_JAVRGC010000011.1, read as the reverse complement.
AGCAGTTCGGTAATATCCATGCGTTTTCCCTGCTCCCGATAGGATGCGTCTTGTTGTGAGGCCCAATATGTGTGAGGTCCAGTATGACAGAGCTTGAGACATGACCGAGCCGGCCGTCTCCGAATCCCTTGCCGCCGCACGGCAACGCCTGGCCGATGCCCTGAAGGCGGCCGGCCGCCCGGTCGCCGATGCACGCCTGCTGGCGGTGAGCAAGACCAAGCCCGCCGCGATGATTCGTGAGGCCTGGCACCTGGGCCAGCGCGACTTCGGCGAGAACTACGTCCAGGAGGCGCTGAGCAAACAGGACGAGCTCGCCGAGCTCGAGGGTATCGTGTGGCATTTCATCGGCCCACTGCAATCCAACAAGAGTCGAGAGGTAGCCGAGCGTTTTTCCTGGGTCCATAGCGTAGACCGTGAGAAGGTTGCCCGGCGCCTGAACGATCAACGTCCCGCGTCACTCGCCCCTCTGAGCATCTGCCTGCAGGTCAATATCAGCGCCGAATCCTCCAAGTCGGGAGTGAGTCTCGCCGAGTTGCCCACGCTGGCCGAGGCGGTGCTGACCATGCCGCGCCTCCGCCTGCGCGGACTGATGGCGATCCCCGCTCCGGCCAAGGGTATGGAGGCCCAGCGTGCACCCCTGGCCCGGCTACGCGAGGCCCTTGAAGAGCTCCGTGAGCGCTTCCCCGAGGCACCGCTGGACACCCTCTCCATGGGCATGAGCGACGACCTGGAGGCCGCCGTGATGGAGGGCGCCACCCTGGTACGCCTGGGTACCGCCGTCTTCGGAGCAAGACAACGACATGAGTGACCCAATGCCGCGGTCGCCGGCGGCGGCCACCTACCCCGAATAGCACACCATCCCGAATAGCACAGGACCTCCCCATGGCAAACCGAATCACCTTTATCGGCGCCGGCAACATGGCCGGCGCCATCATCGGCGGCATGATCGATAGCGGCTTCCGCGCCGGCGATATCACCGCCACCTCTCCCGATGACACCATGCTGGCCCCTCTTCGTGAGCGGCTCGGCATCAATACCGCCACCGACAACGCCGCGGCGGTGAGCGATGCCGATGTGGTGGTGCTGGCGGTCAAGCCACAGATCATGCGCCAGGTATGCGAGGGACTGGGCGAGGCCATTCAGGCGCGTCGGCCGCTGATCGTCTCGGTCGCCGCCGGCCTGCCCGCCGCGACCCTCGAGCGCTGGCTGGGCGATGACCTGCCGCTGGTACGCTGCATGCCCAACACTCCCTCGCTGGTCGGCGCCGGTGCCGCCGGGCTCTACGCCAATGCCAGGGTCGACGAGACGCAACGGCAGCTGGCCAGCGAGCTGATGGAGGCCGTGGGGCTGGTGGAGTGGGTAGACGATGAGGCACTGCTGGACGCCGTCACCGCCGTATCCGGCAGCGCGCCCGCCTACTTCTTCCTGATGTTCGAGGCCATGGAGGAGGCCGGCATCCGCCAGGGGCTTCCCGCCGAGACCGCTCGCCGACTGGCGATGCAGACCGCCTATGGTGCGGCGAAGATGGCCATGGCCAGCGACAAGACGCCGGCCGAGCTCAAGCGCAACGTGATGTCACCCGGTGGCACCACTGAGCGTGCCATCGAGCACCTGGAGCAGGCCGGCCTGCGCACCACCCTGGCCGAGGCCATGGACGCCTGTTCGGCTCGCGCCCGCGAGATGGCCGACGAACTCGACGAGAACTGAGCGGCGTGTCGACACGCTACCCAACTTCAAGCCAATTCTAAGGAGGGCCCATATGGGCAGCCAACTGGGCAGCGCCGGCCTGATGCTGGTCAACACCCTGATCAATATCTACATCTTCCTGTTGATGCTGCGCTTTCTGCTGCAGGCATCCCGGGCCGACTACTTCAACCCCATCAGCCAGTCGGTGGTCAAGGTCACCCAACCGGCGGTGCGCCCCTTCCAGAGCTTTCTGGGACCGGTGATGGGCCGCTTCGACCTGGCCACCCTGGCCTGCGGCCTGGTGATCAAGGCGGTCGGCATCGTGCTTATCCTGCAGATCGCCGGGTTCGGCATGCCATCCATCGCGGGGGTGGCCATCGGCGCCGTGGCGGCGCTGGCCAACGCCATTCTCAAGATCTACTTCTTCGCCCTGATCGTGATGATCATCCTCAGCTGGGTGGCGCCCAACGCCAGCCATCCGGGCGCCCTGCTGGTGATGCAGCTGCTCGAGCCGATCATGGCACCGGTGCGAAAGGTGATACCGCCGCTGGGCATGATCGACCTGTCACCGATCTTCGTCTTCATCGCCATCAGCCTGATCGATGGTATCGTGGTGGCCTCGCTAACCCGAGCCGCCGGGATCGCCGGGGCCCTGGTAGGCCTCTGACGAGAGCGGCGAACCCTGCAACGACTGGACATGGAAGGACCAATGCCCGAGATCGCACGCGACTCGGTCGGCCTGGTGACGCCCCAGACGGCGCACTTCGACGACCCCCTGGACCTGGCCTGCGGCATGACACTGCCGGCCTACGACCTCGTCTACGAGACCTACGGCACCCTCAACGCCGAGCGCTCCAACGCCGTGCTGATCTGTCATGCGCTCTCCGGCCATCACCACGCCGCCGGCTACCACGACGCCGAGGAGCGCAAGCCGGGCTGGTGGGATGCGCATATCGGTCCTGGCAAGTCCATCGACACCGAGCGTTTCTTCGTGGTCTCGCTCAACAACCTGGGCGGCTGCCACGGCAGCACCGGCCCCAACAGCATCAATCCGGCGACGGGTCGCCTGTGGGGGCCGGAGTTCCCCATGGTGACCGTGAGCGACTGGGTCCACAGCCAGGCCCGCCTGGCCGACCGCCTGGGGATCACGCGCTTCGCCGCGGTCATCGGCGGTAGCCTGGGCGGGATGCAGGCACTGCAGTGGGCCCTGAGCTACCCCGAGCGCGTCGGCAGCGCCGCGGTCATCGCCGCCACGCCCAAGCTGTCGGCCCAGAACATCGCTTTCAACGAGGTGGCGCGCCAGGCCATCCGCTCCGATCCCGAGTTCCACGACGGCTGGTATGCCGAGCATTCGGCGATACCCCGACGCGGGCTCAAGCTGGCACGCATGGTGGGGCATATCACCTACCTCTCGGAAGATGCCATGGGCCACAAGTTCGGTCGCGACCTGCGTAACCATGACTTCAACTTCGGCTACGGCGTCGAGTTCCAGGTCGAGTCCTACCTGCGCTATCAGGGCGACACCTTCTCCACCTCCTTCGACGCCAACACCTACCTGCTGATGACCAAGGCGCTGGACTACTTCGACCCGGCGGCGGCACATGGCGGTGACCTGGCCCGCGCCCTCGCCCCGGCCCGCTGCCCCTTCCTGGTAACCAGCTTCACCACCGACTGGCGCTTTCCGCCCTCGCGCTCCAGGGAGCTGGTCGATGCCCTGATCCGCGCCGGCAAGCCGGTCAGCTACGCCAACATCGAATCGAGTCACGGCCACGACGCCTTCCTGATGCCCGAGCCCCGCTACCAGGCGGTGTTTGCCGCCTTCATGTCGCGGGTGGCTCGGGACCTGGGGCTGGAGGAACGCCCATGAATCGCCCGGACCTCAAGCTGATCCATGAGTGGGTGCCGACCGGCGCCCATATCCTCGACCTGGCCTGCGGAGATGGCACCCTGCTGGCGACCCTCGCTCGCAGCAAGGGGGTGACCGGCTACGGCCTGGAGATCGACCCCGAGGGCATCACCGCCTGCATCGCCAAGGGAGTCAATGTCATCGAGCAGAACCTCGACGACGGGCTGGCCAACTTCGATGATGGTGCCTGTGACCTGGTGGTAATGACCCAGGCCCTGCAGGCCCTGCGCCGTCCCGATCTCGCCCTCGACGAGATGCTGCGGGTGGCCGGCGAGGCGATCATCACCTTCCCCAATTTCGCCTACTGGCGCCACCGGGTCCATCTGGGCATCCGTGGCTACATGCCGGTCTCCAAGTCGCTGCCTCACGCCTGGTACGACACGCCCAACATTCATCTCTCGACCTTCAACGACTTTGAACAACTCTGCCGCGACAAGGGTCTGATCATCGTCGACCGAGCAGTGGGCATTGGCGACCACGAGGGCCACTGGACCTCGCGGCTATGGCCCAACCTGTTCGGCGAGATCGCCATCTTCCGGGTCGCCCGCGGCTGACCAGGAAGGGTCCAGTGAATGACGGCAAGAGGGGTAAGCGCATGAGGAGTCAGCGCATGACGCGAGGCATCCTGTCCGCCCTGCTCGCGGGCACTCTGGCACTGCTGGCCAGCACCGCCGCCGCCCAGCAGTTCGAGCAGATAGGCGACGTCCAGATTCACTACAGCGCGGTGAGCACCAGCTTCCTGCCCGAGGCAGTGGCGCGTGAACACCAGATCCAGCGCAGCCCGGCACTGGCGCTGCTCAACGTCAGCGTGCTCGAGGAGCGTGAAGACGGCACCACCCGCAACGTGCCCGCCAGGGTCGATGGTCGGGTCGGCGGCATCGGCGAGAGTGACGACGGCAGGCCGCTGAGCTTCCGCACCCTGCGCATCGGCGACACCCCCTCTCAGGTGGCGGTGTTTCGTATCGACGACGGGGCGCCGATGCGCTTCGACCTGGAGGTGTTCCACGACCGCAACGCCGAACCGGCCCAGTTGCAGTTTATCCAGCGCTTCTATATCGACCGTTAGCGACCGGGGTGCGGCGCCGGCCGCCGCACTCTCGACGCTTCCTCAGCCGCTATAGCGGCGCTCGAGTGCCACCGGCAGTTCGACATCCAGATGGATATCGACCGGCCTCCCGTCACGCCGCTGCACCCGGCAGCGCTGCGCCAGCACCTCCACGCCGTTCGCCGCTGCCTCGCGCAGGGTAGCCGCATAGGCGGGATCAAGGTGCTCGGCGGGAGCCACGTCGGGGATCCCCTCGTGGGCCACGCAGAACAGCAGCACCGCACGCTGCCCCGCCTGCGCCAGGCCCATCAGTGCCTCCAGGTGCTTTCTGCCCCGCTCGCTCACCGCATCCGGAAAGTAGCCGTGCCCATCGGGCTCCCTGAGCGTCACCTGCTTGACCTCCACGAAGGCCGTGCCACGCTCGGGATCGTCGAGCCGGAAGTCGATCCGCGAGGCCTTCTCTCCCTGAGTGGCAACCGCAACCTCGCGCCGCAATTCGGCATACCCGGCGAGCGCCGGGACCCGCCCGGCACGCAGCGCCCCCTCGACGATGCGGTTGGCCCGCCCGGTCTGCACCGAGGCCATCGCCAGGCTGCCATCGGGCTGCGGCAGCTCGATCAGCTCCCAGGTCCAGGCCAGCTTGCGTTTCGGGTTGTCGCTGGGCGATAGCCATACCCGGCAACCCGGAATGTTCACCGCTCGCATGGAGCCGGTATTGGGGCAGTGAGCCACCACCTCGCGGCCATCGTCGAGAAGCACATCGGCCAGGAAGCGTTTGTAGCGGCGCAACAGCACGCCTGGCACCAGCTCGGGATACGCCATGTTCGCCATCTACTGGCGCGCCACGAAGCGTTCGAGTCGGCTCACCGCCTCCTCCAGGCGCTCGATGCCGGTCGTGAAGGCAATACGTACATGCCGTTCGCCGCCCTGCACGGCGAAGTCGACTCCCGGCGTGATGGCGACATTCTCCTCCTCCAGCAGGCGCTGGCAGAAGGCCTGGCTATCGTGGCTGTAGCGGGAAATATCCAGCCACAGGTAGAAGGCCCCCTGGGGCGGCAGCGAGGGAGTGAGGTCGAGCCGCGAAAGTCCGGCCAGCAACGCATCCCGGCGGCGTCCCAGCTCGACTCGGCGCTCCTCGAGAATGGCGCGACAGTCGGGCGCGAAGGCGGCCAGGGCAGCATGCTGGGCCGGGGTGGGGGCGGCCAGGAAGACGTTCTGGGCCAGCCGCGTCAGCGGCTCGACTGCCTCCTCGGGCGCCAGCAGCCACCCCAGGCGCCAGCCGGTCATGCCGAAGTACTTGGAGAAGCTGTTGACCACGAAGGCATCGGGAGTGATCGAGGCCACCGAGAGGGGCTCGAGGTCATAGCAGAGGCCCTGGTAGATCTCGTCCACCAGCAGATGACCGCCGCGTCCGGCCACGGTCTCGGCCACCGCTGCCAGTTGGCCGGCATCCAGCATATGACCGGTAGGGTTGGAGGGCGTCGCCAGCATCGCCAACCGCGTTGTCGCCTGCCAGTGGGACTCGACCAGCCCGGCATCCAGCTGCCAGCCACTCTCCGGCCCGACCGGCACGACATCCACCTCGGCCCCGGCCAGGGCCATGAAGTGACGGTTGCAGGGATAGTTGGGATCGGCCATCAGCACCCGGTCACCGGGCCCGGCCAGCAGCTGGCTGGCCAGCAGCAGCGCGCCGGAAGCACCGGGGGTGACCAGGATGCGTCGCGGATCCACCTCGGCACCGAAATGGTCCGCGTAGTGGCCGGCGATCGCCTCGCGCAGGGCTGGTAACCCAGCCGCCGGCGTGTAGCGGGTGTGACCCGCCGCCAGGGCGGCCTGACCGGCGGCGACCACCGGCTCGGGGGTCGGGAAGTCCGGCTCGCCGACCTCCAGATGGATCACATCATGGCCGGCCGCCTCGCGGGCCTGGGCAGTTTCCAGCAGGCTCATCACCCGAAAGGGGGCGACCTGATCGACTCGGGGGCTCCAGGCCATGGCAGGACTCCTGTCGTTGGGCCAACATGCCAGGGAGTCAATCCTCCCACGGCACGGTCAAAGTGTGGTGTCACTGGGCCCTAGTGTAGCGACTTTGGTGGCAAGATCGCAGCCATATGCCCAGTCGAGCTTGCAAAGATAGGGTTTATCGGCTAAACAAGCATGCCTTTGGCGTGAGATATCTTGCCAGGCGGCGAGTATCGATCAGCAGTCACACCAGTAACGAGGCAGCACCATGCCAGGAGGCAGCACCATGCCAGTAGCCGACAAGAAAACGGAAGCTCCCGAGAAGTTCACCCCCTACGAACCGGCGGCGGGTGAGGAGTACATGAACGAGAAGCAGCTGGAGCATTTCCGACAGATCCTGCTGGGCTGGAAACAGGATCTCATGGAAGAGGTGGACCGCACCGTGCGCCATCTGCAGGAGGAGGCAAACAACTACGTCGATCCGGCCGATCGCGCCACCCAGGAGGAGGGCTTCAGTCTGGAGCTGCGCACCCGGGACCGCGAGCGCAAGCTGCTCAAGAAGATCAACGAGACGCTCGACATGATCGACGAGGACGACTACGGCTTCTGCGAGGCCTGCGGCGTCGAGATCGGCATTCGCCGGCTGGAAGCCCGTCCCACGGCCACCCTGTGCGTGGACTGCAAGACGCTGGCCGAGCTCAAGGAAAAGCAGCTGGGCGGCTGATCCGGCGATGCCGGTGCTGTGGCTGATCCTTCATGACGGGCACCCCAGGGTGCCCGTCTGCGCATCTGACGCCTGGAAATCTGCATGAGTCTCTACCGCGGACGCTTCGCCCCCACTCCTTCGGGAGCACTGCACTTCGGCTCGCTGATTGCGGCCCTGGCCAGCTTCCTGGATGCTCGGCAGGCCGGTGGCGAGTGGCTATTGCGCATCGAGGATATCGACCCGCCACGCTGCCCGGCCGGTGCCGCCGACGAGATCCAGCGCCAGCTGGAGGCCTTTGGACTGCAGTGGGACGGTCCCGTACTCTGGCAGCACGCCCGTGATGACGCCTATCAGGCCGCCCTCGAACGCTTGACCGATCAGGGTCTCGCCTATCCCTGCAGCTGCTCGCGCAAGCAGTGGCGTGACCACCCCGTCTACCCCGGCTGGTGCCGCCACGGCGTCCGTGACCCCGGCAAGCCGGTGGCCTGGCGACTGCGCAGCGACCGGGGGCTGCGCCCGGTGGTATGGCAGGACCGGCTGTTTGGCGAACAGCGCTTCGACCCGGCCCGACTCGGCGATGTGGCACTCAAGCGCAAGGATGGCCTGTGGGCCTACCAGCTCGCCGTGGTGGTGGATGATGCCGACCAAGAGATCAATAACGTCGTACGCGGTTTCGACCTGCTCGACAACACCCCCTGGCAGCGCCAGCTGCAGCACGCCCTGGGTGCCGCCACGCCCGGTTACCTGCATCTGCCGCTGATCATCGGTGAAGGTGGCCAGAAGCTTTCCAAGCAGAACCTCGCCCCGGCGCTGCCCACCCGGGACGCCGCGGTACGCCCGCTGCTGCATGCCGCCCTGAAGGCGCTCGACCAGGCGCCCCCGGAGACACTTGCCACCGCCCCCGTGACCGAGCAGCTCGCCTGGGCCGTGGAGGCCTGGTCGGTGGCGCGCATTCATCCCCGGGCCGAACGGCCCCTCGCCGACAATCGGGTCACGGCGTCGTGATGGAGAAGGAGGCGCCATGTACGTCTATCGACTGATGCTGTTCCTGGTGTTTATCGGCTACCTGCTCTCACCGCTGATGATGAGCGGCTGGGCCACTCCCGACGTGGCCTGGTACCGTCCCTTCATCATCTGGGGTGTACTGATCGCCCTGACCCTGTGGCTGGAGCAGAAGAGGAAGCTCGATGAGCGCTAGTCTGGCACCCCCGGGCATCACCTCTGCTGGCATCACCTGGGGCGTGCCGGACGCCGAGCCGCTGGAGCATGAGCAGAGGAGGAGGCTCGATGAACGCTAGCCTGGTCGGCATGCTCGGCGTGGGTGCCTGCTTCCTGCTGCTGCTCTGGCTCTGCGCACTGGCCGTGGAGCGTGGCTGGATTTCCACGCATGTCACCCGCCACCCGCTCGTCTACGTTCTGGCGCTGGGCGTCTATGCCAGTGCCTGGGCGATCTATGGCAGCCTGGAGCTGGCTGCCACCTCCGGTTACGGCTACCTGACCTACTACCTGGGCATGGCCGGCGCCTTCCTGCTGGCCCCGGTACTGCTGGTGCCGATCCAGCGCATGGTACGCACCCATCAGCTGGCCTCGCTGGCCGACCTCTTCGCCTTTCGCTATCGCTCGCGCTGGGTCGGCACCCTGATCACCCTGGTCAGCCTGCTGGCGGTACTACCGCTGCTGGCCCTGCAGGTGCAGACCATGGGCAACGCCATCTATCTGATGACCGGCGCCGCTTCTCCGGCCACGCTGGCGCTGGTCTTCTGTGTGCTGCTGGCGCTGTTCGACATGACCTTCGTGGGGCGACGCCAGCGTATCGACGGACAACACGACAGCCTGCTGGCCGTGATGGCGCTCTCCTCGCTGATCAAGCTGCTTGCCATGCTGGGCCTCGGTGGCTTCGCGCTGTTCGCAATCTTCGATGGGCCCGCCGATGTTCAGGCGTGGCTCGAGGGCCCCGGCCAGGCCTTCCAGTCCAGTGTGGTCCAGACCGACCCGGCACACTGGCGCTCACTGCTGCTGCTGTTCTTCGCCGGCCTGCTGATGCCGCATATCTTCCATCTGGTCTTTACCGAGACCCGCTCCCGCCACACCCTGCTGCAGGCCAGCTGGGCGCTGCCGCTGTTCCTGCTGTTGATGGCGCTACCGGTACCGCTGATCCTGTGGGCCGGCCAGCGCCTGGGGCTCGATGCCACCTTCGACACCGGCTACCTGGCGTTCGGACTCTCCGAGTCCCTGTCCCTGAAGGCCCTGGCCTTCCTCGCCGGGCTGGCCGCCACCAGCGCCACCACCCTGCTGATCGCCCTGGCGCTGTCGGGCATGCTGACCAACCATGTCTTTCTGGTGGCACACCCCCCTGAGGCCCACCATGACCTATACCGCTGGCTACGTTGGCTGCGCCGCGGCCTGGTTGCCGCGGTGGTGCTCGGCGGCTGGCTGTTCTATCGCATCGTCGGCGTGCACCACGACCTGACCAGCCTGGGGCTCGCGGCCTTCGTGGGCATGGCGCAGTGTCTCCCCGGACTTCTGGCCCTGCTCTACTGGCCGGGCGCCAACCGGCGCGGCATGGTAGCGGGGCTGATCGTCGGGGTGGGTGTATGGCTCTCCGGGCTATGGGTGCCCCTGCTGACCGGACTCCCCGCCCTGGCGATCATTCCCCCCGGGCTCGAGGCGCTGAGTGGCGAGCCGGCCTGGTACACGGTGACCCTGGTCTCCCTGGCAAGCAACGCCATGGTCCTTATCGTGGTCTCCCTGGCCACCCCGACATCCGAAGGGGAGCGTGCCGCCGCCGAGGCCTGTTCGGTGGATGCGGTGATCCGTCCCAAGCGCTTGCCGCTGGAGGCCGCCAGCGGCGAAGAGTTCAAGCCGCACCTGGCCCGTGCGCTGGGCGAGTCGGTGGCGCGGCGCGAGGTCGACCGCGCCCTGGATGATCTCGGCCTCTCACCGCTTGACGGCCGTCCCTACGCGCTGCGCCGGCTACGCGACCGCCTGCAGGCCAACCTCTCCGGGCTGATGGGTCCCTCGGTGGCCCAGGACATCGTCGACCGCTATCTGCCCTACCGCCAGGGAGGCCCCGGCGCCACCGAGGATATCCACTTCGTGGAGAGTCGCCTGGAGGCCTACCGCTCGCGGCTTACCGGCCTGGCACGGGAACTCGACGGCCTGCGCCGCTACCATCGACGCACTCTCACGCGACTCCCCGTGGGGCTATGCGCCTTCGGCGAGGATGGCGAGCTGCTGATGTGGAACGATGCGCTGGCCCGACTCTCGGGCATCGAGGGCAGCGGTGTCGTGGGCGCCAGGCGCGAGAGCCTGCCCGCTCCCTGGAACGAGCTGCTGGGGCGCATCATCGCCGAGCCCGAAAGCCAGCTCTACAAGCACCCCGTCACTCTCGACGGCACCACCCGCTATCTCAGCCTGCACAAGGCCGCACTGGAGGGCAGCCACAGCGAGCCCGGTGGCATGGTGATCCTGATCGAGGATCACAGCGAGATGAAATGGCTGGAGGATGAACTGGTCCACGCCGCTCGGCTGGCCTCCATCGGACAGCTGGCCGCCGGCGTGGCCCACGAGATCGGCAACCCCATCACCGGTATCTCGTCGTTGGCACAGAACCTGCGCTTCGAGGCCGATGATCCCGAGGTGGTGGAGACCACCGAGCAGATCCAGCAGCTCACCGATCGCGTCTCGCGCATCGTCTCCTCTCTGGTGGGCTTCGCCCATGGTGGCCGCCACCTCGCCGGCCGCGAGCTCGTCCCGGTGGCCATTGCCGAGGTGGTCGACGAAGCCATTCACTTGATCCACCTGGCCCGCTCGAGGGAGGATGTGCGCTTCGACAATCGCTGTTCGCGGGAGGCGTGCGTGGAGGGCGACGCCCAGCGTCTGCTGCAGGTGATGGTCAACCTGCTGGGCAACGCTCGCGATGCCAGCGGACCGGGAGACAGTGTGACCGTCGAGACCGTCCCGGAAGGCTCGGGGGTGAGGGTCAGTGTCACCGACGAGGGCGCCGGCATCGACCCCAGCGTCCGCGACCACCTCTTCGAGCCCTTCACGACCACCAAGCCCCCCGGCGAAGGCACCGGTCTCGGCCTGCCGCTGGTCTACAGCATCGTTGCCGAACATCACGGCACCCTGGACGTCGAGTCACCGCTGCCGGAAAGCGAGGGCGGTACTCGCATCAGCCTGTGGCTGCCGCGTCACCAGAAGGAGGGTGAGAGACCCCGATGAGCCGGATCCTGATCGTAGAAGACGAAGCCATCATCCGCAGTGCGCTGCGCCGCCTGCTCGAACGCCACGACTACCGAGTCGAGGAGGCCGGCTCGGTCGCCGAGGCCATGGCCCTGGATCCGCAACGCTTCGACCTGGTGATCAGCGACCTGCGCCTGCCAGGCGAGCCCGGCACCGAACTGATCACCCGCGCCGCTCCGGTAGCGGTGCTGATCATGACCAGCTACGCCAGCATGCGCTCCGCCGTGGACGCCCTCAAGCTGGGTGCCGTGGACTACGTGGCCAAGCCCTTCGACCACGATGAACTGCTCGAGACCGTGGCCCGTGTGCTGCACCAGCAGGGCAGCCTGCAAGCCACTCCCCCCGATATCGCCGACCCCGGCGGCCAGGCACGGCCGATGATCGGCAACTGCGAGGCGATGCAACGGGTCTACGCACGGATCAGCAAGACCGCTCCGGCCGATGTCACCGTGCTGGTCCAGGGCGAGTCCGGCACCGGCAAGGAGCTGGTGGCCCGCGCCCTGCACCAGCAGAGCAAGCGAGCCCAGGCACCGCTGATCTGTGTCAACTGCGCGGCGATTCCCGAGACGCTGATCGAGTCGGAGCTGTTCGGCCACGAGAAGGGAGCCTTCACCGGCGCCAGTGCGGCACGCACCGGCCTGGTAGAGGCCGCCGACGGTGGCACCCTGTTCCTCGACGAGATCGGGGAGCTGCCTCTGGATGCCCAGGCACGGCTGCTGCGAGTGCTTCAGGAGGGCGAAATCCGCAAGATCGGCTCGGTGGAGACTCGTCACGTCGATGTGCGCCTGATCGCCGCCACCCACCGCGACCTCCAGGCCCTGTCGAAGACCGGCGAGTTCCGCCTCGACCTCTACTACCGCCTCAATGTCATGCAGATCGACCTGCCGCCCCTCCGCGAGCGGGAGGACGATGTGCTGCTGATCGCCGACGCCCTGCTGGAAAAGGCCTGTCGGCGCCATGATCGCGGTGGGCTGCGCCTCTCCCGCGCCGCCCGCGACGAGATCCGCCACTACCCCTGGCCCGGCAACGTTCGCGAGCTGGAGAATGCCCTGGAACGTGGCGTGATCCTGGCCGAGGGCCACCTGATTCACCCCGACGACCTGGGCCTCACCGCGGCCTCCGGTGCCCCCCCGCTGTCGCGGCGCGCCGCCCCCACTCAGCAAGCCCCCGCCCCCGAAAAGGCGGATAGCGTCGATAGCGCCCCCGTGGATGACCTCTCCCTGGAGGACTATTTCCAGCACTTCGTGCTGGAGAACCAGGACCATATGAGCGAGACCGAACTGGCCCAGAAGCTCGGCATCAGCCGCAAGTCGCTATGGGAGCGCCGACAGCGCCTCGGCATCCCGCGCAAGAAGAGCTCCCGCCGCAAGACCGACTGACTCTCGCCAGGGCCAGTCGCCCCTGACCCCGAGCCCTCTTCGACCAAGGTGCAAGACCGGCCTCCGGCCCGAAATTGGCACACCGAGCCGCGCGTCCGCACTCCCCACGCACCATTTGTTACCGTCCCACACAGAACATGCCCGATTACTGCACCATCGGGGTAACACTCAGCCCCTCCGCAGAAGCCTCCACTTGATGACACCCATGTAACATCTTGGTTTTATGACGATAAAAAGATAATGGCATGCCATCTGCAATATACAGGGCAAGAAAAACAAGTTCCGGCGTCATCCGCTGCCCGCCACAACAAACGGCCACAACAACAACAGCGCAGCCCGGATGACACAGGCCCACCACAACAATGCCAAGAGGCGTGGGCCAGTGCCGCTACAGGCACGACATCAACAAGAACAACAGAGTGACGTGCCCGGCCCCTCGAGCCTAACAACAACAGCAAAATACGAGGCACCGGAAAAAAATCAGGACGCGACGCGCCAGCCCCGCCCACAACAAGAACAACGGGCCCGCGAGGCGCACCCCCGGAAACAACACCAACACGCCGGGGGAAGGCAGACTCACTGCCGTCGTGGTTGGATTATTGTTTTGAATACGAGGCGGTCTCCACCGGGAGCGCCAACAAGGACAACAACACTGCTTGCCTGAACTCCTTGGTGACTGTGGTGCGTATTCAAGGCGATGTGCCATCACGAAGAAGAAACAGCCGCATGGACGCTGCAACGCTGCTTGAGGGGGAGGCCATTGGCCTCCCCCTTCTACGTTCGGGTATCGGAGACGGAGAAGCCCCGATGCTATGCAAGCTCCTGGGGGTCCGCTACACTCAATGCCTTTGCACGTTTACCACGAGCTTTCTCCGCCCTGCGAGTCGATATCGCCGCATGTTCAAAGGATTTACCCGTTTTCTGCAGAGTCCCGGCGAGAGCCTGAAGTCACTGTTCGGTACCGAAGCCACCGCCGGCGTACCCGAGGTTCGCGTCATTCCGCGCGAGGAGCACCCGGTATCGCGTCAGCATCTCAGCGATGCGGCCCTCAAGGTTCTCTATCGGTTGCACAACGCCGGCTTCGAGGCCTATCTCGTCGGTGGCTGTATCCGTGACTCCCTGCTGGGGCGCATGCCGAAGGACTTCGATGTGGCTACCAACGCCACACCGGAAGAGGTCAAGGGGCTGTTCCGCAACTCACGGATCATTGGCCGCCGCTTCCGAATCGTCCATGTGCGCTTCGGCCGCGAAGTCATCGAAGTCACCACCTTCCGGGGCAAGCCCGGTGACGACCACGCCGACCATATTGCTCAGCAGTCCGACGATGGCCTGCTGCTGCGCGACAACGTCTGGGGCGATGTTCAGGAAGATGCCCTGCGCCGCGACTTCACCATCAACGCCCTCTATTACAGCATCGCCGATTTCTCGATCCACGACTTCGCCGATGGCGTTCGCGATATCCAGGCACGCACCCTGCGCCTGATCGGCGACCCGGCGACCCGTTATCGCGAGGACCCGGTGCGCATGCTGCGGGCCGTGCGCTTTGCCGCCAAGCTCGACTTCCAGCTGGCTCCGGCCACCGAGGCGCCGATCCACGAGCTCGCCCCCCTGCTACTGCAGATCCCCCCGGCACGCCTGTTCGACGAGGTACTCAAGCTGTTCATGGCCGGGCACGGCGTCGAGACCTTCCGTCTGCTGCGCCACTACGGCCTGTTCGAGATGCTACTACCCGAGGCCGCCGAGGCCATGGACGAGCTACCCTGGGCCGAGCGCCTGGTCGAGGAGGCCCTGGCCAGCACGGATCGCCGCATCCATGAGGAGCGTCCGGTGACGCCGGCCTTCCTGTTCGCCGCCATGCTATGGCCACCGGTGGTACTTCGCCAGGCCGAACAGGAGGCCAATGGGCTGCCGCCGATCCCCGCCCTGCAGGCCGCTGCCCAGCAGGTGATCTCGCGCCAGCTCCAGCATGTGTCGATCCCCAAGCGCTTCAGCATGCCCATGCGCGATATCTGGGACCTCCAGCAACGCCTGCCGCTGCGCCGCGGCCGCCGAGTGTTCCAGACCCGAGAGCATCCGCGTTTCCGCGCTGCCTACGATATGCTGCTGCTACGCGAAACCGCCGGTGAACTGGCCCCGGGCCTCGGCGACTGGTGGACCGACTTCCAGAATGCCGATGAGCACGAACAGGCTCGCCTGCTCGACCGGGTCGGCGCCAACCCCGCCGGCAGTGGCAAGCCCGGCCGCAAACGGCGTCGCCGCCGTCGCAAGCCCCGCGACAACAATGGCGGTGGCTCGGAGACATGAGCCTGCAGCGCGCCTGGGTCGGTCTGGGCAGCAATCTCGAGAGCCCCCGCCGACAGATCGAGTCGGCCATCGAGGCGCTCGATCGGCTGCCGCTGACCCGCCATGTGGCCGCCTCGCCCCTGTATGCCAGCCGTCCCGTCGGCCCCCAGGACCAGCCCGACTTCATCAATGCCGTGGCCTGCCTGGAAACACGCCTCTCGCCACTCGCACTGCTCGACCAGCTGCAGGCCCTGGAGCAACGCCACCGCCGCGTACGGGCTCGCCGCTGGGGTCCCCGCACCCTCGACCTGGATCTGCTACTGTTCGGTGACAGCACCCTGTGTCTGCCGCGCCTGACGGTGCCACACCCGGAGATGACTCGGCGCGCCTTCGTGCTGGTGCCACTGCTGGCCGTTGATGCACGACTGCGCCTCCCCGACGGGCGACGAGTGGCTGACCTGAAGGCCGCGCTGGCCGACAACCTCTCGAGTGAGGTGTTACCGCTCGAGGAGGAGTGACCGCCAGAAAGTGTTACCCATCGACACAGCATGCCCATTCGGGTAACAATCGTGGGTTACACGGGCCGGCACTCCACGCCGCGACCCGACGTCATAACCGAGAGAGCACGCCATGAAACCCATCACCCTGAGCACGCTGCAGGCCTACAAGCGCGCCGGTGACACCTTCAGCTGCCTGACCGCCTACGACGCCTCCTTCGCCAGGGCCGCCAGCGATGCCGGCATCGACGTACTGCTGGTGGGCGACTCCCTGGGCATGGTCCTGCAGGGCCATACCAGCACCCTGCCGGTCACGCTGGAGGAGATCTGCTATCACACTCGCTGCGTGGCTCGTGGCAAGGGCGCCAGCCTGCTGATGGTCGACCTGCCCTTCATGGGCAATGCCAGCCAGGAGCGGCTGCTGGAAAACGCCGGCGAACTGATGCGTGCCGGAGCCGAGCTGGTCAAGGTGGAGGGCGAGGCATGGATGGCCGACGGCATCCGTGAACTGACCCGCCGGGGCGTGCCGGTATGTGCCCATCTGGGACTGACGCCACAGACCGTCTATCAGCTGGGTGGCTACAAGGTGCAGGGCCGCGATGCCGACCGCGCCAGCCAGATCCTCGAGGACGCCCGCACCCTGGTCGAGGCCGGCGCCTCGGTCATCCTGCTGGAGTGCGTGCCGGCCGATCTGGGCCGCACCATCACCGAGGCCCTCGACGTGCCGGTGATCGGCATCGGCGCCGGCCCCGACACCGATGGCCAGATTCTGGTCATGCACGACCTGCTGAACGTCACCCCGGGCCGCAAGCCACGCTTCGTCAAGAACTTCATGGCCGAGGCCGAGGACATCCATGGCGCCTTTCGACGCTACCACGAGGACGTCAAGGCACGGCGGTTCCCCGCCGAGGAGCACTGTTTTTAACTTTGGTTGTCAACTTTAATATTTAACTTCGGTTTTCAGCCCCAGTTTTCAAGAAACGTAGCTTACTACCGCTTCTAGCCGGAACCTTGCCATGCGTACCCTGAGAGACATTCCCGCCCTGCGTGAAACGCTGGGCGACGCCCGCCGGCGCGGCGACCGCGTCGCCCTGGTGCCCACCATGGGCAATCTTCACGAAGGTCATCTGGCCCTGGTCGCCGCCGCCCGTCAGCGGGCCGAGGTGGTGGTCGCCACCATCTTCGTCAACCCGCTGCAGTTCGGTCCCGGCGAGGACCTCGACGCCTATCCGCGCACCCTCGCGGAGGATCAGGCACGGCTCGAGACGGCCGGTTGTGACCTGCTCTTCACCCCGGACACCGACACCCTCTATCCACGAGGCCTGGAAGCCCAGACCCGCATCGTGGTGCCCGAAATGACCGAGGGGCTGTGTGGGGCCTCGCGCCCCGGCCACTTCGATGGCGTCTCCACGGTAGTCGGCATGCTCTTCAACCTGGTGCAGCCCGACCTCGCCTGCTTCGGCGAGAAGGACTACCAGCAGCTGGCGGTGATCCGACGCCTGGTCGCCGACCTGCACCTTCCCATCGAGATTCTCGGCGTGCCCATCGTGCGTGCCGAGGACGGCCTGGCGCTCTCCTCGCGCAACGGCTACCTGAGTGCCGAGCAGCGCCGCATCGCCCCGCACCTCTACGCCATCCTCTGCAAGCTGCGCGATACGCTGGAGTCCGGTGGGGAGGCCTCCGCCAGCCTGGAGCAAGGATGGGCAGAGCTGAAGGAGGCCGGCTTCGACCCCGACTACCTGGAGCTGCGCGCCGCCGACCTCGGCCCGGTGACCGTCTCGACCCGTGAAGCGATACTGCTGGCCGCCGCCCGTCTCGGCCCTACCCGGCTGATCGACAATCTCGCCCTGAGCCTGCCGCAATGATGCGGCCCAACCGGAGGATGCTGTCTCGATGTATACCGTCATGCTGAAGGCCAAGCTGCACATGGCCCGCGTCACCCACGCCGTGCTCGACTACGAGGGCTCCTGTGCCATCGACGGCGAGCTGCTCGACATGTCCGGCATCCGCGAGAACGAGCAGGTCCAGATCTACAATGTCGCGAACGGTCAGCGTTTCACCACCTACGCGATTCGCGCCGAAGAGGGCTCCCGAGTGATCTCGGTAAATGGTGCCGCCGCCCATCTCGCCGGTGAAGGCGACCGCGTGATCATCTGCGCCTACGCCCACTACAGCGACAGCGAGCTGGACGCTCACCAGCCCGCCCTGGTCTACCTCCAGGAAGGCAACCGGGTCAGCCACACCAGCCACGCCATTCCCGTTCAGATGGCCTGAGCAACAAACGGCATCCCCGGCCTCGTCGCCGGGCTGCCTCCCTCTCGAACGCTTACCACCAAAGAGCCGCACGCAAACATTGCGGCAGCGCACAAGACTCCCCTATGCTGGAGGCCCCGGTCGTGTCCGGCTGTCGTGACAGGGCCGTAAGCTCGTCTTTCCAGCAAGGAGAGTGCTCCCATGCAAGAAGTGGTTATCGTTGCCGCCCGCCGCACCGCCGTCGGCTCATTTGGCGGTTCCCTGGCCGGCGTCCCTGCCAGCGACCTGGGTGCCCAGGTGATCAAGGATATCCTGGCGACTACCGGCGTCGCCGGCGACCAGGTGGACGAGGTGCTGCTTGGCCAGGTGCTGACCGCCGGCGTCGGTCAGAACCCGGCGCGCCAGGCCTCCATCAAGGCTGGACTGCCCGAGAGCGTGCCGGCCATGACCATCAACAAGGTATGCGGCTCCGGCCTCAAGGCGCTGCACCTGGCCACTCAGGCGATCCGCTGCGGCGATGCCGAGCTGATCATCGCCGGCGGCCAGGAGAACATGTCCGCCTCGCCCCACGTGCTGCCCAACTCGCGTAACGGCCAGCGCATGGGCGACTGGAAGGCCGTGGACAGCATGGTGCACGACGGCCTGTGGGACGCCTTCAACAACTACCACATGGGCATTACCGCCGAGAACCTGGCCGAAAAGTACGGCATCACCCGCGAGGAGATGGATGCATTCGCCGCCGACTCCCAGCAGAAGGCCGCCGCGGCCATCCGCGAGGGCAAGTTCAAGGGGCAGATCGTTCCAGTGGAGATTCCCCAGCGCAAGGGTGATCCGGTGGTCTTCGACACCGACGAGGGCCCGCGTGACGTGACCGCCGAGAAGCTTTCCGGCATGCGCCCGGCCTTCAAGAAGGATGGCACCGTTACCGCCGGCAACGCCTCCTCCATCAACGACGGTGCGGCCGTGGTGATGCTGTGCACCGCCGAGAAGGCCAAGGCCCTGGGCCTCGAGCCACTGGCCCGCATCAAGGCCTACAGCAATGCCGGTGTCGAGCCCTCCATCATGGGCATCGGCCCGGCCCCGGCGACCCGCCGCTGCCTGGAGAAGGCCGGCTGGAGCATCGACGACCTCGACCTGATCGAGGCCAACGAGGCCTTCGCCGCCCAGGCCCTCTCCGTCAACAAGGAGCTGGGCTGGGATGCCAGCAAGATCAACGTCAATGGTGGTGCCATCGCCATCGGTCACCCCATCGGCGCCTCCGGCTGCCGCATCCTGGTGACCCTGGTCCACGAGATGATCGCCCGTGACGCCAAGAAGGGCCTCGCCACCCTCTGCATCGGTGGTGGACAGGGCGTGGCGCTGGCCATCGAAAGATAAGCTCGAAGCTCGAAGACAAGCCTAAACAGAACCGCCCCCGCAGCCAGGCTGCGGGGGCGGTTTTACTTACGGCTTACAGCTTATCGCTTACAGCTCGCCGAAGGCGCTTACAGCTCGGGTTCAGCGACCGCCTCGGCCTCGAATGCCGCCTTCTCTTCCGGGGTAATCTCCTTGATGGTGAGCTTCACCCGGTTGCGGTTGTCGATATCGAGCACCTTGACGATGGGCTCGTCGCCCTCGTTGAGGAAGTCACGCACGTCATTGACCCGCTCCGGCACAATCTGGGAGATGTGCACCAGACCGTCGGTGCCGGGCATGATATTGACGAAGGCGCCGAAGTCGGCGATGCGCACCACCTTGCCACGGTAGAGCTTGCCGATCTCGGGCTCCGCGGTGATCGCCAGCACGGTGTCGATGGCCGCCTTGGCCGCCGACTTGTCCTCGGCATAGATGCGCACGGTGCCGTCATCATCGAGATCGATGGAGGCGCCGGTATCCTCGCAGATCTTGCGGATCGTGGCGCCACCCTTGCCGATGACGTCACGGATCTTCTCGGGATCTATCTTGATGGTCGCCATGGAGGGCGCGTTCTCGGAGACCTCGGCACGGCTCTGGTTGATCACCGCATTCATCTGCTCGAGGATGCTGAGGCGCGCTTCCAGGGCCTGCTGCAGCGCCTGCTCCATGATCTCCTCGTTGATGCCCTCGATCTTGATGTCCATCTGCAGGGCGGTCACGCCATCGGCGGAGCCGGCCACCTTGAAGTCCATGTCGCCGAGGTGGTCCTCGTCACCGAGGATGTCGGTCAGCACGGCAAAGCCGTCCTCGTCCTTGACCAGGCCCATGGCGATACCCGCCACCGGCGACTTGATCGGCACGCCGGCATCCATCAGGGCCAGCGAGGAGCCGCACACGGA
The DNA here is from genome assembly GCF_031846005.1 of Halomonas sp. LES1. NCBI lineage: Bacteria > Pseudomonadati > Pseudomonadota > Gammaproteobacteria > Oceanospirillales > Halomonadaceae > Halomonas > Halomonas sp. LES1. Next base: position 30,407 of record NZ_JAVRGC010000011.1, on the reverse strand, counting down.
GGCCATGGAGCTGGAGCCGTTGGATTCGGTAATCTCGGAGACCACCCGGATGGTGTAGGGGAACTCCGCCTCGTCGGGCAGCATGGCCTGCACGCCGCGACGCGCCAGGCGGCCATGGCCGATCTCGCGACGCTTGGGGCCGCCCATGAAGCCGGCCTCACCCACGCTGTAGGGAGGGAAGTTGTAGTGCAGCAGGAAGCGGTCCTTGCGCTCCCCCTCCAGCGACTCGATCAGCTGGGAGTCACGCAGGGTACCCAGGGTGGCGACCACGATGGCCTGGGTCTCGCCACGGGTAAATATCGCCGAGCCGTGGGCCTTGGGCAGGCTGCCCACTTCGATCTCCAGCGGACGCACGGTCTTGTGGTCGCGGCCATCGATACGCGGCTCGCCTTTCACCACACGGGCACGTACCACGCGCTTCTCGAGGCTTGAGAAGGCGCCTTTGACATCGTCGGCCGCAAACTTGCCTTCTTCCTCACCGGCCAGCTGCTCCACCGCCTCGGCCTTGAGGGCCGACAGGGCATCCTGACGCTGCATCTTGTCGGTGATGCGATAGGCCTCGCCCACGCGGGCCTCGAAGGCCTCGGCAATGGCGGACTTGAGCGCGGTGTTCTCCTCCGGCGGCTGCCAGTCCCACTTCGGCTTGCCCGCTTCGGCGACAAGCTCGTTGATGGCCTGGATCGCCGTCTGCATCTCCATATGGCCGTAGAGCACGGCGCCGAGCATCTCGTCCTCGAGCAGCTCATCGGCCTCGGACTCGACCATCAGCACCGCCTTCTCGGTACCGGCGACGACCATGTTCAGCTCGGAGGTGGTGAGCTCTTCCACGGTGGGGTTGAGGAAGTAGCCCTGCTCCTCGTTGAAGCCGACGCGGGCCGCGCCGATGGGGCCACTGAAGGGCACCCCGGAGATGGCCAGGGCCGCGGAGGTGCCAAGCAGCGCCGCGATATCCGGATCATGGTTACGATCGGTGGAGAGCACGGTGCAGACGACCTGCACCTCGTTCATGAAGCCCTTGGGGAAGAGCGGTCGGATCGGGCGATCGATCAGCCGCGAGGTGAGCGTCTCCTTCTCGGTGGGGCGCCCCTCGCGCTTGAAGAAGCCGCCGGGGATCTTGCCGACCGCATAGGTCTTCTCCTGATAGTGCACGGAGAGCGGGAAGAATGGCTGCGCGGGATTGGCATCCTTCCTGGCGACCACGGTGCACAGCACCACGGTATCGTCCATGGTGACCATTACGGCACCGGAGGCCTGGCGGGCGATGCGCCCGGTTTCCAGGGTGACGGTGCTGCGACCGTACTGAAATGTCTTCTTGACCGGATTCACGGCGACTTCCTTCAATATCTACTTTTCTGTGTTTGGGTCGTTTCGACTTCGCCGACCATTTTAGGGGTTGACGCGCCCCGCGGCCACCGGATAGCAAGATTTCCCCTTATCTCCTTCGTGAGGAGCGCCGGGGATAGGCTGAAGGGGAGGTCCGAGGACCAGGGATGGCCGAGGTAGCGCCCAGGGACGGGTTCACAGCGCCTCCCCGAAAACCTATCGCCGGATCAGCTCCGGGCCCAGGCCCGCTAGATGGCCCAACAAACAAAACGGGCAACCCGAAGGCTGCCCGTTTCGTTACCGCGTGGGGTGCGACGCTTAGCGACGCAGGCCCAGGCGCTGGATCAGAGCCTGATAGCGCTCGAAGTCCTTGCGCTTCAGGTAGTCCAGCAGCTTGCGGCGCTGGTTGACCATGCGGATCAGGCCACGACGGGAGTGGTGATCCTGCTTGTTGGTCTTGAAGTGATCCTGCAGGCCATCGATGTTGGCGCTCAGCAGGGCCACTTGAACTTCGGGGGAACCGGTGTCGTTCTCGCCACGACCAAATTCGCTGACGATTGCGGACTTCTGCTCGGCTGTCAGTGCCATCTGTCTCTCCAGTAAGCAATATGCCTGAATGATGAGTGTGTGAGACCACGCATATTTGCAGTCTCGGGCGTTTCTCCCTCAATCGGCTGCGGTGCTCAGCAGCCGTTTCGGCGCCACCTCCTGTGGCGTCGTCACCGCACCGAGACCCAGGAAGGCATCGTTGCAGTAGAGTCTTGCCGTCTCGCCGACGGCGATATCGCCGGCATCCACCGCGGCCGCCTGACCCTGGGTCAGGCGTCGGGCCGCCTCGGCGTCGACCTCGAGTCGCGGCAGGTGAGCGGCCAGCACGTCGACTGGCAGCAGCGTCGCTTCCCGGGACGACTGGTCGGGCAGAGCCTGCAGCGACTCGAGGGTCAGCATGCCGTCGGCGCCGAAGGGCCCGGTGGTCAGGCGACGCAGCGCACTGATATGTGCCCCGCTGCCCAGTTCGCGTCCGATATCCTCGGCCAGGGTACGCACATAGGTCCCCTTGCTGACCGACACTTCCAGTTCGAAGGCACTGCCCTCGAAGGAAACGAGCCGGGCATCATACACGGTCACGCGCCGCGCTGCACGCTCGACCGACTTGCCCTCGCGGGCCAGCTCGTAGAGCTTGCGCCCCTGGTGCTTGAGCGCCGAGTACATCGGTGGCACCTGCTCGATCTCGCCATGAAAGCGAGCCAACACGGCCTCCACTTCGGCAGCGGTCAGAGCCGGGATCGCCAGGCGTTCGACCACCTCACCCTCGGCATCACCGGTATCGGTCACCACGCCCAGTTCCACCCGGGTACGGTAGACCTTGTCGGAGGCCAGCAGATGGGCGGAGAACTTGGTCGCCTCGCCGAAGCACACCGGCAGCAGGCCGGTCGCCATCGGATCCAGGGTGCCGGTGTGGCCGGCCTTCTGGGCCTGGAACAGGCGTCGGGCCTGCTGCAGCGCGTGATTGCTGGTCAGGCCCGCGGGCTTGTCCAGCAGCAGCACGCCATTGACGGGGAGGCCGCGACGTCGACGTGCCATCAGTCCCGCTCACCCTCGTCATCGGAAGTCGGCTCCTCACCCAGGCGGGTGCGGTCGCTCTCCACCGCCTCGTCGATCAGCGAGGAGAGGCGCTGGCCGCGCACCACGCTCTCGTCGTAGTGAAAGCGCAGCTCCGGCACGTGGCGCAGCTTGATGCGCCGGGCGATCTGCCCGCGCAGGAAGCCGGCGGCCTGCTTGAGAACCTTGAGGTTCTCCTTGATCCGCTCCGGGGTATCCTCGCCCAGCAGGGTCACGTGAACGTCGGCATAGCCGAGGTCACGACTGACCTCGACGCCGCTGACGGTGACCATGCCCAGGCGCGGGTCCTTGACCTCGCGCTGGATGAGGACCGCCAGCTCCTTCTGGAGCTGGTCGGCCACCCGGTCGGTACGCTTGAACTCGCGCATGCTTGACTCCTGGCGCTTAGAGCGTCCGCTCGACCTTGATCTGGTCGAAGACCTCGATCTTGTCGCCGACTTGGACGTCGTTGTAGTTCTTCACGCCGATGCCGCACTCCATGCCGTTGCGCACTTCCTGGACATCGTCCTTGAAGCGACGCAGCGACTCGAGTTCACCCTCGTAGATCACCACGTTGTCGCGCAGCACGCGGATCTTCTTGTTACGGAAGACGGTACCCTCGACCACCATACAGCCGGCCACCGCACCGATCTTCGGTGCACGGAAGACGTCGCGAACCTCGGCCACGCCGACGATCTCTTCCTTCCACTCCGGTGCCAGCATGCCGCTCATCGCCTGCTTGACCTCATCGATCAGCTGGTAGATGACGCTGTAGTAGCGCAGGTCGAGGCCTTCGCGCTCGATGATCTCGCGGGCCGCGACATCGGCACGCACGTTGAAGCCGACCACGATGGCCTCCGAGGCCAGTGCCAGGTTGGCGTCGGTACCGGTGATGCCACCCACACCGGAGGAGACCACTGCCACTTCCACCTCGGCGGTGGAGAGCTCTTCCAGGGCGCTCTTGATCGCCTCCAGGGAGCCCTGGACGTCGGCCTTGAGCACGATGTTGAGCTTGGCGGCCACATCCTGGCCCATCTGGCTGAACATGTTCTCCAGCTTGGCCTTCTGCTGGCGTGCCAGGCGCACCTCGCGATACTTGCCCTGACGGAAGTTGGCAACCTCACGGGCCTTCTTCTCGTCGGCCACCACCATGAAGTCGTCACCCGCCTCGGGCGTCCCGTCGAGGCCCTGGATCTCCACCGGCATCGCCGGGCCGACCTCTTCGACCTGCTTGCCCAGCTCGTTGGTCAGGGCACGCACGCGGCCGTAGTGCAGGCCGGCCAGCACGATATCGCCACGCTTGAGGGTGCCGTTCTGGACCAGCACGGTGGCCACAGGACCACGCCCCTTGTCCAGGCGCGACTCGACCACCACACCCTTGCCGGGTGCCTCGGGGACGGCCTTGAGCTCGAGCACCTCGGAGACCAGCAGCACCGCCTCGAGCAGCGCATCGATGCCCTCACCGGTCTTGGCGGAGACATGCACGAACTGGGTGTCACCCCCCCACTCCTCGGAGATGACGCCGTGCTGCGAGAGCTCGTTCTTGACGCGATCCGGATCGGCGGCCGGCTTGTCGATCTTGTTGACGGCGACCACCATGGGAACCTCGGCGGCCTTGGAGTGCTCGATCGCCTCGATGGTCTGGGGCATGACGCCGTCATCGGCGGCCACCACCAGGATGACCACGTCGGTCGCCTTGGCACCGCGGGCACGCATGGCGGTAAAGGCCGCGTGGCCCGGGGTGTCCAGGAAGGTCACACCGTGGGAGTTGTTCACCTTATCGGCCGCGACATGATAGGCGCCGATATGCTGGGTGATACCGCCGGCCTCGCCGGTGGCCACCTTGGCCTGGCGAATATGGTCGAGCAGCGAGGTCTTGCCGTGGTCGACGTGACCCATCACGGTCACCACCGGGTCGCGGGTCAGCTCCTCACCCTCGTAGGAGATGCTGTCCAGCACTTCCTCCTCGAGCGCATCGTCCTTGACCAGCTTGGGCGTGTGACCCATCTCCTCGACCACGATGGCGGCGGTGTCCTGATCGATGGTCTGGTTGATGGTCACCGCGGCGCCCATGGTGAACATGGTCTTGATGACCTCGTTGGCCTTGATCGACATCTTGTCGGCCAGCTCGGCGACGCTGATCGACTCGGGGATCGAGACCTCACGAACGATGGGCTGGGTCGGCTTCTGGAAGCCGTGCTTGCCGTTGCCCTGGCTGCTGCTGCCACCACGACGGCCGCCGCGGCGCTCGGCACGCTTGGCCTTCTTGCCGCCACGGCGACGGTCCTCGCGCTCGCCACGGTCGTCATCGCGATCGTGACGCCCCTTCTTGGCGGCGGCCTTCTTGGGCGGCGCGGTGCGGCGATCGGTGCGGCCCTCCTTGGGCGGGGCCGGGGGCTCGTCGCCGGGTGCCGGGGTCTCGAGCTCGGGCACCGGGATATCGGGCACTTCGGCGGCCTTCTGGGCCTCCAGCTTGGCAGCGGCCTCGCGCGCGGCCTCCTCGGCGGCACGCGCCTTGGCCTCCTCGGCCTCGCGGGCTTCCTTGGCGGCCTGAGCCTGCTGGGAGTCGGCCATGTCGCCGACCAGCTGGCGCGGACCGGTGTCCTCCACCTGCTTCGGCTTGGTCTCTTCCTCGGCGCGCTTGACGTAGGTACGCTTCTTGCGCACCTGCACCTCGATGGTCTTGCCCCGCTCACCGGTGTTGATGCGGCTGCGCGTCTTGCGCGTCAGGGTGATGCGGTTCTTCGGCGCGGCCTTCTCGGCGCTGCCGCCGTGGCTCTTGGTCAGGAAGTCGAGCAGCTGACGCTTGTCTTCCTCGGACACGGCATCGCTCTCGGACTTGTGCTTGAGCCCGGCTTGTTTCATCTGTTCCAGCAGGCGGGGAACGTCGCGTCCCACCTTCGCTGCAAAATCCTTAACGGTCATGTCTGACATGTAGACCCTCCTGAGCCCGTGACCCCAATTCTGTTCGCTTCGAATACTGCCGGTCCGAGCGCTGGGCATCGGACCCTTGTCTGCACGTTATTCGCCTTCGAGCCGTTCCTGTGCGAACTACTCGTTTTCAAACCAGGGCGCACGGGCAGTCATGATCAGTGACGCGGCACGCTCCTCGTCCATGCCCTCGATATCCAGAAGATCATCGACGGACTGCTCGGCCAGATCCTCCATGCTGACGACTCCCCGGCTGGCCAGGATGAAGGCCAGGTGGCGCTCCATGCCGTCCATCTCCAGCAGGTCGTCGGCTGGCTGGGCACCATCCAGCGCCTCCTCGGAAGCGATGGCGAGGTTGAGCAGCTCATCCTTGGCACGCGAGCGCAGCTCCTCGATGGTCTCTTCATCGAATTCCTCGATCTCGAGCATCTCCTCAACCGGTACGTAGGCGATCTCCTCCAGGGTGGTAAAGCCCTCTTCCACCAGCAGGCGCGCCACATCGTCGTCGATATTGAGGTGCTGCACGAATTGCTCGACCAGGCTATCGACCTCCTGGTCACGCTTGTCCTCCGCCTCGGCCTCGGTCATCACATTGATCCGCCAGCCGGTCAGCTCGGAGGCCAGACGCACGTTCTGACCGCTGCGACCGATGGCCTGGGCCAGGTTGTCCTCGGCGACGGCCACGTCCATGGCGTGGGCATCTTCGTCAACCAGAATGGAGGCGACATCCGCCGGCGCCATGGCGTTGATCACCAGCTGGGCGGGGTTGTCGTCCCACAGCACGATATCGACGCGCTCGTTCTGGAGCTCCGTGGAGACGGCCTGGACCCGTGAGCCACGCATGCCCACACAGGCCCCCACCGGATCGATACGGCGGTCGTTGGTCTTCACCGCGATCTTGGCGCGGGACCCGGGGTCGCGAGCGGCCCCCTTGATCTCGATAAGCTGTTCGGCGATCTCCGGCACCTCGATGCTGAACAGTTCGATGATCAGCTCGGGACAGGTACGCGACAGGATCAGCTGCGCACCGCGCGCCTCCGGGTCGACCTTGACCAGCAGGGCACGAACCCGCTCGTTCATGCGGTAGCGCTCACCGGGAATCATCTCGCTGCGCGGCAGGAACGCCTCGGCGTTGTCGCCCAGGTCGATGATCAGGCCATCGCGGGTCGTCTTCTTGACGATGCCCGAGACCAGCTCACCCTCGCGATCGGCATAGAGCCGCACGACCTCGGCACGCTCGGCCTCGCGCACCTTCTGCACGATCACCTGCTTGGCGGTCTGGGCGGCGATGCGACCGAACTCGGCATTCTCGATGCGCTCCTCGACCACGTCACCCAGGCCCAGGGGCGGATCGCGACGCTCGGCAAAGGTCAGCTTGATCTGGTGGTCGGGGCCGTCGAAGTCATCGTCCTCGACCACTTCCCAGCGACGAAAGGTCTCGTATTCGCCGGTGCTGCGATCGATATGCACCCGCACGCTGGCCTCTTCATCCTCGAAGCGCTTGCGCGACGCGCTGGCCAGGGCCGCCTCGACGGCCTCGAAGATCACCGTGCGGGGAACCCCCTTCTCGTTGGAGATCGCATCCACGACCGCCAGAATCTCTTTACTCATGCCTTTGCCTCGCCAGAAAGCTGTTCTCGAGCTGATGCTCAACATGCCTCCCCCGGGGGAGGCCGAATCCTTGAACCGCGGGCTAATCCTCGAAACGGGGCACCACGCGCGCCTGATCGATGCCGTCGACGGGGAAGCAGTACTCCTCGCCATCGACCTGCACCAGCACCTCGTCACCCTCGACGCCGGCCAGCAGGCCCTGGAACTTGCGCCGCCCCTCGAAGGGCGCACGCAGCTTCAGTGCCACCTCGTGGCCGCGATAACGGGAAAAGTGATCGAGGGTGAACAGGGGGCGATCCATCCCCGGAGAGGAGACCTCGAGGCGATATTCGCCGTGAATCGGGTCCTCGACATCGAGTAGCGCACTGATCTGGCGGCTGATGTCCGCACAGTCGTCGACGGAGACGCCGTCTTCGTGATCGATATAGATCACCAGACGCGAGTGCTTACCCTGGGAGAGATAGTCGATGCCCCACAGCTCGAAACCCATGGCGGTAACCACCGGGTCGATCAAGGTGTGTAGCGCAGCATCCTTGGTAGCCACGGAATAGACTCCTACAGCCGTTGCATCAGGCACCTGGCCGGGAGTGAACTGGAAAGTCAGGTGGCTGATTGGCATTGCCCGGAACAGTGCCCCGACGCTTGGCGCCCTGAGCAAGCTGCTAACAAAAAGCCCCTTCACAGGAAGGGGCTTTCACAAGAAACCTGTAAACCACTCCGGCGGTCAATGGCTGCCCCTTCACTCGATCATGCTAGCTTGCATGTTCGACAGGCACCTGCCGGAAGATGGTAGCGGGGACCGGATTTGAACCGATGACCTTCGGGTTATGAGCCCGACGAGCTACCAGACTGCTCCACCCCGCATCAATCTAGGTCGATGATATTACACGCAGCCGACGAATACGTCAAGAGCTGCACACCGCTTTGCCAATCCTGCTTCTGAAGGATCGTCGGCATCGTCATGTTAACCATCGAGTGTTAACCAGGGACGCCGCGATGAATCAGATGGTGCCGAAGGCGGGACTTGAACCCGCACGACCGTAAGGTCACTACCCCCTCAAGATAGCGTGTCTACCAATTCCACCACTTCGGCATCAGGGGAGGCTGGATGATGGCGAAACGACGCATTACTGCTCGTCGCCGCTCTCCAGCACTGGCGCAGCATTATCCATGCTCGAGCCCCCTTCGTCAAGGGTCGGCACGTTATTCTGCTGTTCGATCAGGCGCGCGTCCGGAATGCCTGCCTCGGGGGCATCGCTGGCCTGGCTGGCGAACCAGGCCAGGGTCAGGGAGGTGGCGAAGAAGGCAGCCGCCAGCACGGCGGTAAACTTCGACAGGAAGCCGCCGCTACCGCGGGAGCCGAACACGGTCTGGGAGGCACCGCCACCGAAGGCGGCACCGGCCTCGGCCCCCTTGCCCTGCTGCAGCAGGATCAGGACGACCAGGGCGATGGCGACCGCCACGTGGATCATAAGAATGGCAACTTGCATGGAATCAACCTGCTGACTGACAGATGGCTAGGAAATCGTCGACCTTGAGCGAGGCACCGCCCACCAGGCCGCCGTCGATATCGGGCTGGGCAAGCAGCTCGGCCGCATTGCCCGCGTTCATGCTACCGCCGTAGAGCAGCCGCAACCCATCCGCCAGGCCGCGATCGAACTCGGACAGGTAGGCGCGAATGCCGGCCATGACCTCCTGAGCCTGCTCGGGAGTGGCGGTACGGCCGGTACCAATGGCCCAGACGGGCTCATAGGCGATGATCACGCGCTCGCGCTGCGCCGGCTCCAGCCTCGACATCACGTACCCGACCTGGTGCAGCACCACGCTCAGGGTATTACCGGCATCGCGCTCGGCGAGGCTCTCGCCCACGCAGAGCACCGGCACGATATCGACCTCGAGCGCGGCCAGCAGGCGCTCATGCACCTGCTCGTCGCTCTCGCGATAGAGCTGACGACGCTCGGAGTGCCCCACCAGGGCATACTGGACCCCGAACTCGCGCAGCATGGGGCCACTCACCTCGCCGGTGTGCGCCCCCGCCGGGTGCGGATTGAGCGTCTGGGCACCGAGCGCCAGCGGCGTCTCGGCGAAGGCAGCTCGCGCCGCCCCCAGATAGGGATAGGGCGGAAAGATCGCCGCTTCCAGGGAGTTGGGTAGCGCGGCACTCGAGAAGGCCTGACCGAAGGCCTCGACCAGCTCGGTCGAGCCGTTCATCTTCCAGTTGCCGGCGATCAGCGGCGTGCGCATCGACTGTCCTCTTTCAAGATGGAGCGAAATGGTATAGGAGAGGCCCTGTCAAGACAACCGGCCACCCCCGAGCCCTCGACCAGCGAGTCCTCAGGCGCCGAGCAGCGCCTCGACCCGTTCGGCGAGACGCCGTGCCAGACCGTCCACGTCCAGGTGAGGACGACCCTCGACCATCACGCGGATCAGCGGCTCGGTGCCGGAGGGGCGCAGCAGCACCCGCCCCTCTTCACCGAGCTCCCTCTCGACCTCGCTCACCGACTCCTTGAGGGCCGGCATCGCCATCACCGCCCGGGCATCGCTGCCGGGGGTCAGCCGCACATTGACCAGCGCCTGAGGGGCCTTCTCCAGCCCCGCCAGCAGACTCTGCAGCGACTTGCCCTCGCGCATCATGATGGCCAGCACCTGCAGCGCCGAGACGATACCGTCGCCGGTCGTCTGTACATGGCCACAGACGATATGACCGGAGGACTCACCACCCAGCTGCCAGCCGTTGGCGGCGAGCCGCTCGATGACATAGCGGTCGCCGACCTTGGCGCGCTCGAAGGGCACCCCCATGGTCTCCAGCGCCGCGGCCAGGCCGAAGTTCGACATCAGGGTGCCGACCACGCCGCCACCCAGCTCGCCACGCGCATGGCGATCGCGGGTGATCAGATAGAGGATGTCGTCGCCATCGATCTCGCGGCCGTCGCTATCCACCAGCAGCACCCGGTCGCCGTCACCGTCGAAGGCCACTCCCAGGTCGGCCCCCTGCTGGATCACCGCCGCGCGCAGCGCCGCCGGATGGGTGGAGCCTACCTCACGATTGATATTGAGCCCGTCGGGGGCGGCACCGATCACGCTCACCTCGGCACCCAACTCGCGAAACACGCTGGGGGCGATGTGGTAGGTGGCACCGTGGGCACAGTCGAGCACCACCCTGAGCCCCTCGAGGCTGACCCGATCGGGGATGGTCGACTTGCAGAACTCGATATAGCGGCCGTCGGCATCATCGATGCGCTCGGCCTTGCCCAGGCGGTCCGCGGCCACGGTGGTCAGCGGCTCATCGAGCATCGCCTCGATCGCCTCCTCGACCTCATCGTTGAGCTTGGCGCCGTCGGTGGAGAAGAACTTGATGCCATTGTCGGCGAAGGGATTGTGGGATGCCGAGATCACGATGCCGGCATCGGCACGAAAGGTGCGTGTCAGGTAGGCGATACCCGGGGTCGGCATGGGGCCGAGCAGGGCCACATCGACCCCCGCCGCCGAGAGTCCCGCCTCCAGGGCCGACTCGAACATGTAGCCGGAGATGCGGGTGTCCTTGCCGATCAGCACCCGGCAGCGCCGCTTGCCATGGCGTGCGGCGAGCACATGCCCGGTGGCCCAGCCCAGCTTGAGCATGAAGTCGGCGGTGATCGGTGCCTCGCCGACGGTGCCGCGAATTCCATCCGTTCCAAAATAGCGTCGAGCCATCAGCAACTCTCCTTGAGTACTGCCCAGGTCATGTTCACCGCATCCACGCTGGGGGCGACATCGTGGACACGCAGGATGCGGGCGCCGCGCTCTACCGCCAGCGCCGTCAGCGCCAGGCCGCCGGGCAGGCGCTCCTCCACCGGGCGCTCGAGCACCTTGCCGATCATGCTCTTGCGCGACATGCCCACCAGCATCGGCAGTTCGAGCTCGGCAAGACGCTCCATGCGGTTGAGCAGGCGTAGATTGTGCTCCACCGTCTTGCCGAAGCCGAAGCCCGGGTCGAGCAGCATGCGATCACGATGCAGGCCAGCCTGCTCGCAGGCCGCCACGCGCGCCGCGAGATATTCGGCTACCGCCTCCTCGATGGGCACATCATAACGGGGCCCCTGCTGCATGTCGCGGGGCTCGCCCTGGCGATGCATCAGACACACCGGCAGGCCGCTGCCGATGGCGGCGACCATCGCCCCCTCACGCTCCAGGGCGCGCACATCGTTGATCATGCCGGCCCCCAGGGCGGCACTCTCGCGCATCACCTCGGGACTGCTGGTATCCACCGAGACCAGGGCATCCAGCTCACGGACCAGCGCCTCCACCACCGGCGCCACCCGCTCGAGCTCCTGCTGGGGCGAGATCCCATCGGCCCCGGGACGGGTCGACTCGCCGCCGACATCGATGATCGCCGCCCCCTCCGCCAGCATGCGCTCGGCATGGCGCAGGGCATCGTCCAGGGACACATGGTGCCCCCCGTCGGAGAAGGAGTCGGGGGTGACATTGAGGATCCCCATGACGCGGGGGTAGGAGAGGTCGAGCCGATGCCGACCGCACATCAGGGAGGGGGAGTTCGCGTTCATCTTCGCTCGGAGGGTAGGTGAATCGAAGGGTAACAAGTTGAAGGGTAGTGAACTGAAGAACAGAGAATTGAATGATAGTGAATTGAAGGATAGAGAAAACGGGCCGATCAGAAAGGCAAAGGCGCCCCCGCGGGGGGCGCCTGACAGGGATGGGCTGCGGGCTCAGGAGCCGGCCGGGCCACCCAGCGGGTCGGAGGGCCGACGACGCGGCTCCTCGTCGTCATCCTCGTCACCGTCGACCTGCTCCGGCTCATCCGGGGTCGCCGCGTCGCGAGCCCCCTCGGTCACCGGGGCGCCAGGTCCGGAGGAGTCTCCATCCTCCCAATCCTTGGGCGGTCGCGGCGTGCGCCCGGCCATGATGTCCTTAAGCTGGTCGGCATCGATGGTCTCGTACTTCATCAGCGCATCGGCCATGGCGTCGAGCTTGTCGCGATTCTCCTCGAGGATCACGCGGGCCTGCTCGTAGCACCCGTCGATGACCTTGCGTACCTCCCTGTCGAGCTTGGAGATGGTCTCGCCGGACTTGAGCTTGCCGCCCTGACCGGGGCCACCCAGGAACTGGTGCGACTCATCCTCGTCGTACATGACCGGGCCCATCTCCTCGGAGAGCCCCCACTTGGCGACCATGTTGTGAGCCAGCTCGGTGGCGCGCTTGATATCGTTGGAGGCACCGGTGGTTACCCCGTTCGGCCCCAGCGTCATCTCCTCGGCGATGCGGCCACCGAACAGCGAGCAGATCTGGCTGATGATCTGCTGCCGCGACAGGCTGTAGCGATCCTGCTCGGGCAGGAACATGGTCACGCCCAGGGCACGGCCACGCGGGATGATGGTCACCTTGTAGACCGGGTCATGCTCCGGCATCACCAGGCCAATGATGGCATGGCCCGACTCGTGATAGGCGGTGTTGAGCTTCTCCTTCTCGGTCATGACCATGGAGCGGCGCTCGGCCCCCATCATGATCTTGTCCTTGGCCAGCTCGAGCTCCTCCATGCCCACCAGGCGTTTGTTGCGACGCGCGGCGAACAGGGCGGCCTCGTTGACCAGGTTGGCCAGGTCGGCACCGGAGAAGCCGGGCGTGCCGCGAGCGATCAGCGACGGCTTGACGTCATCGGCCAGCGGCACCTTGCGCAGGTGCACGTTGAGGATATGCTCACGGCCGCGGATATCGGGCAGCGGCACCACCACCTGGCGGTCGAAGCGTCCCGGACGCATCAGGGCCGGGTCGAGCACGTCGGGGCGGTTGGTGGCGGCGATGACGATGATGCCCTCATTGGCCTCGAAGCCGTCCATCTCCACCAGCAGCTGGTTGAGGGTCTGCTCGCGCTCGTCGTTGCCACCGCCCATGCCGACCCCGCGGGAGCGGCCCACGGCGTCGATCTCGTCGATGAAGATGATGCAGGGCGCCTGCTTCTTGGCCTGCTCGAACATGTCACGCACACGGGAGGCGCCCACGCCGACGAACATCTCGACGAAGTCGGAGCCGGAGATCGAGAAGAACGGCACCTTGGCCTCGCCGGCAATCGACTTGGCGAGCAGCGTCTTGCCGGTGCCGGGCGGGCCCACCATCAGCACGCCGCGAGGGATGGTGCCACCCAGGCGCTGGAACTTGGTGGGGTCGCGCAGGAAGTCGACCAGCTCCTCGACCTCCTCCTTGGCCTCGTCACAGCCCGCGACGTCGGCGAAGGTGGTCTTGATCTGATCTTGGGAGAGCAGCTTGGCCTTGGACTTGTCGAAGCTCATGGGGCCACCCTTGCCGGCCCCGCCGCCTTGCATCTGGCGCATGAAGAACATGAAGATCGCCAGAATCAGCAGGATCGGGAAGCTGGCGATCAGCAATCGCATCCACAGGCTCTGCTGCTCGGGCTTCTTGCCCACCACGGTGACGTTGCTGGAGAGCAGGTCATCCATCAGCTTGGGGTCCTCCGCCGCGGGGCGGATGGTCTGGAACTGGGAGCCATCGGTACGCTCACCATTGATGGTATAGCCATCGATGGTGACGCTGCGCACCTGCTGGTTCTGCACCTGCTGGACGAACTGGGAGTAGTTCATCGTCTGGGGTGAGCTGTCGACACTGAAGTTGTTGAACACCGTCAGCAGCACCGCCGCGATGACCAACCACAGGATCAGGTTCTTCGCCATATCGTTCAAGGGACTACCCTCAATATCTGAAATCTATCGGCCGCAAGGACCTGGCACGTTGGACACTACAGGAGCCGGCCGCGTTCGGCCACCGCCACTATGCAACTACATACGCGGTCATTCGCAACAGGCACTGTGACACACATTATTCTGCCTTGTCCTTCAATCGCCCCGTTAGGCCAGGGCTATCACGGCGCCATGACCTCTCGAGTCAACCGCGAAAGCCCTGCGCCAGCAGATAGACCTCGCGGGAGCGCGCCCGCGAGGCGCCGGGCTTGCGGGTCACCACCCGCGTGAAGGCGCCACGCAGCGCCTTCAGGTATTCATCGAAGCCCTCGCCCTGGAACACCTTGGCAAGGAAGGTTCCACCAGGGCGCAGGGTCTGGCCGGCCAGGTCCAGCGCCAGCTCCACCAGATACATCGCCTGGGGCTGGTCGATGGCGGCCATACCACTCATGTTGGGTGCCATGTCGGACATCACCAGGTCGACCGGGCGCTCGCCCAGCGTCGCAAGGATCGCCTCGAGGATCTCCTCCTCGGTAAAGTCTCCCTGGATAAAGTCGACCCCGGCCAGGGCATCCATCTCGAGGATATCGGAGGCGATCACCACCCCCTCGGGCCCCACCTTCTCGGCGGCCACCTGACTCCAGCCACCGGGGGCCGCCCCCAGGTCGATCACGGTCATGCCCGGAACGAGGAGACGATCCTTCTCGTCGAGCTCGAGCAGCTTGTAGCTGGCCCGCGAGCGATACCCCTCCAGCTTGGAGCGCTGCACATACTGATCATCGAAGTGCTCCTTCAACCAGCCCTTGCTGGTCTTGCTTGCGGAGTGCTTGCCAGAGGCGGGGGATGAGGTGCGGGAACGGGCCACGGCATCACCTGGGACGTAACGGGAGAAGACTTGGCGCGGAGCAAAAAACGGTACCGGAGCGCCGAGGAGTGGCCGGCTGAAACGGCGCTTTCGCCGAAGACGTTTTCGGCGTGACGATTTGCGCGTACCATGGCTGGTTGCGCGCAACCGAGAAGATGCAAGATACCATGAGCTTGTCACAGGCACAAAAGAAAGCATTTCGCAGCATCGGCCACCACCTCAACCCGGTGGTGATGATCTCCGAGAACGGCATCTCCGAGGGAGTGCTGGCGGAGCTCGACCGAGCCCTCAACGACCACGAGCTGATCAAGGTGAAGTTCGCCCTGCCGGAGCGCGATGAGCGCGAGGCCATGCTCGAGGAGCTGGTCGCGGCCAGCCGCGCCGAGCTGGTCCACAAGATCGGCAAGATGGCGCTGCTCTATCGCGCCAACCCCAGGGCCAACCCGAAGCTCTCCAACGTCCAGCGCTACGCGGACCACCACGGGCGACGTTAAGGTACGCCTTGAGGTAGGGAGGCACCCCTCGAGGTAGGAGGGAGACCCTGTCTCGCGACGGAGGCCGAAGACCTCCCGAACAGGCCACCCCGAGCCGGCCGGCACCGCCGGGCGCCTGCGGCGCCAGTCGCGATGCGAAGCATCCCTCCCACCGGCGGCTCCATACGACAACACCCCCCAAGGCGACGCCTTGGGGGGTGTTGAGGTTTTGACTTACAGCTTACGGCTTAAAGCTTACAGCTGGAGTCACAGATGCTCGACGCCCGAGATCTCGTACTCGACGTCGCCACCCGGGGTCTTGACCACCACCACATCACCCTCCTCCTTGCCGATCAGGGCACGGGCGATGGGCGAGGTCACGGAGATCCTGCCCTGCTTGATGTCCGCCTCATCCTCGCCGACGATCCGGTAGGTCACCTCCTCGTCGTTGTTGAGGTTGAGCAGCTCCACGGTGACACCGAAGATCACCTTGCCCGTCCTGGGCAGCTTGGTGACATCGATCACCTGGGCGTTGGAGAGCTTGCCTTCGATCTCCTGGATACGCCCCTCGATAAAGCCCTGCTGCTCGCGGGCCGCATGGTACTCGGCGTTCTCCTTGAGATCACCATGCTCGCGGGCCTCGGCGATGGCGGCGATCACCCTGGGACGCGCCTCGCCCTTGAGGTGCTCGAGCTCCTCGCGCAGACGCGACTCTCCGGCGACGGTCATCGGGACCTTGTTCATTGCGCAGCTCCTGCATGCAATTCCTGTAGCCGCCGCACCGTGATCTCGTTGCCGTACTCGAGCGCCAGACAAACGGCGTTCGCCCCCGCCAGCGTGGTGGCGTAGGGAACCTTGCGGGCAAGCGCGGTGCGACGGATCACCGAGGAGTCGTTGATCGCCTGGCGACCCTCGGTGGTATTGACGATATAGGCGATCTCGTCGTTCTTGAGCAGATCGACGATATGCGGGCGGCCTTCAAAGACCTTGTTCACGACCTCGACGTCGATACCCTCGGCCTTCAGGGCCGCCGCGGTACCGCCGGTCGCGCACAGTGTAAAGCCCAATGTTATCAGAGAACGGGCCACCCCGATAACACCCGCCTTGTCCGGCTCACGTACCGAGAGGAACGCCTTGCGCGGCCCGGAAAGCGGCGGAATCGCCTCGCCGGCCCCCAGCTGCGCCTTGTAGAAGGCCTCGGCGAAGGTATCCCCGCTGCCCATCACCTCACCGGTGGATTTCATCTCCGGCGACAGGATCGGGTCGACCCCCGGGAACTTGTTGAACGGGAAGACCGCCTCCTTGACGCTGAAGAAGTGCGGCACGATCTCGCGGGTGAAGCCCTGCTCCTCGAGGGTGGTGCCGGCCATGCAGCGCGCGGCGACCTGGGCCAGCGAGGTGCCGATGCACTTGGAGACGAAGGGCACGGTACGCGAGGCGCGCGGGTTGACCTCGATGATGTAGATCTCGCCGTCCTGCCAGGCCAGCTGCACGTTCATCAGCCCCTTGACGCCCAGCTCCACCGCCATCTGGCGCACCTGTTCGCGCATCGCGTCCTGCACTTCGGCGGGCAGCGAATAGGGCGGCAGCGAACAGGCGGAGTCACCGGAGTGCACGCCGGCCTGCTCGATATGCTGCATGATGCCGCCGATCACGACCTGCTTGCCGTCGCTGACCGCGTCGATATCGATCTCGACGGCGGCATTGAGGAAGTGGTCGAGCAGCACCGGCGAGTCGTTGGAGACCTTGACCGCGTGGGTCATGTAGTTCTCGAGCTCGGAGGCGTCATAGACGATCTCCATGGCGCGCCCGCCCAGTACATAGCTGGGACGCACCACCAGCGGATAGCCGATGGCCTCGGCCTTGGCGAAGGCCTCCTCGAAGCTGCGCGCGGTGGCATTGGGCGGCTGCTTGAGGCCCAGCTTGTCGATCATCTGCTGGAAGCGCTCACGGTCCTCGGCGCGGTCGATGGCATCCGGGGTGGTGCCGATGATCGGCACGCCGGCGGCCTCCAGCTCGCGGGCCAGCTTCAGCGGGGTCTGACCGCCGAACTGCACGATCACGCCGACCGGCTGCTCCTTGTCGGCGATCTCCAGCACATCCTCCAGGGTCACCGGCTCGAAGTAAAGGCGGTCACTGGTGTCGTAGTCGGTGGAGACGGTCTCCGGGTTGCAGTTGACCATCACCGTCTCGTAGCCGTCATCGTGCATGGCGAAGGCGGCGTGGACGCAGCAGTAGTCGAATTCGATGCCCTGGCCGATCCGGTTGGGCCCACCGCCCAGCACCATGATCTTCTGGCGGTCGGAGACCTCCGCCTCGCACTCCTCCTCATAGGTGGAGTACATGTAGGCGGTGTCCGAGGCGAACTCGGCGGCACAGGTGTCGACCCGCTTGTAGACCGGGCGGATACCGGCCTTCTGACGCGTCCTGCGAAACTCCTTCTCGGAGACACCGAGCAGCGAGGCAAGGCGGGCGTCGGAGAAGCCCTTGCGCTTGAGACGGAACAGCTCGCGGGCGTCGAGTTCGGAGAGCGAGCGCTTGGCGACCTCGCCCTCGGTGGCGACCAGGTCCTCGAGCTGCACCAGGAACCAGGGGTCGATATTGGTCAGCGTGAAGATCTCATCGCGCGTCATGCCGGCGCGCATGGCATCGGCGATAAAGAAGATGCGCTCGGCCCCGGCGGCCTGCAGCTCGCCCTTGATATGGGCCATCCCGTCGGCATCGAAGCGGGTCACCTTGGGGTCCAGACCATCGTTGCCGGTCTCCAGGCCGCGCAGCGCCTTCTGCAGCGACTCCTGGAAGGTGCGGCCGATCGCCATCACCTCGCCCACCGACTTCATCTGGGTGGTCAGGCGGTCGTTGGCCTGGGGGAACTTCTCGAAGGTGAAGCGCGGAATCTTGGTGACCACGTAGTCGATGGAGGGCTCGAACGAGGCCGGGGTCTGGCCGCCGGTGATGTCGTTCGAAAGCTCGTCCAGGGTGTAGCCCACGGCCAGCTTGGCGGCGATCTTGGCGATCGGGAAGCCGGTGGCCTTGGAGGCCAGCGCCGAGGAGCGTGACACCCGCGGGTTCATCTCGATGACCACCATGCGCCCGGTCCTGGGGTCGACGCCGAACTGCACGTTGGAGCCGCCGGTCTCGACGCCGATCTCGCGCAGCACCGCCAGCGAGGCGTCGCGCATGATCTGGTACTCCTTGTCGGTCAGCGTCTGGGCCGGGGCCACGGTGATGGAGTCACCGGTGTGCACGCCCATGGGGTCGAAGTTCTCGATGGCGCAGACGATGATGCAGTTGTCGTTGCGATCACGCACGACCTCCATCTCGTACTCCTTCCACCCCAGCAGCGACTCGTCGATCAGCAGCTCGTGGTTGTTGGAGAGCTCGAAGCCGCGGGTACAGATCTCCTCGAACTCCTCCTTGTTGTAGGCCACGCCCCCGCCGGAACCGCCCATGGTGTAGGAGGGGCGGATGATCACCGGGAAGCCGAGCTCGCCCTGGATCTCCCAGGCCTCGTCCATGGTGTGAGCCACCTTGGCCTTGGGGCACTCCAGGCCGATGCGTTTCATGGCCTGGTCGAAGAGGTCACGGTCCTCGGCCTTGTTGATGGCATCGGCATTGGCACCGATCATCTCCACGCCGTGCTTGGTCAGCACGCCATGCTTGTCCAGCTCCAGGGCGCAGTTGAGCGCGGTCTGCCCGCCCATGGTGGGCAGAATGGCATCCGGCTTCTCGGCCTCGATGATCTTCTCCACCGCCTGCCAGGTGATCGGCTCGATATAGGTGGCATCGGCCATGGCCGGGTCGGTCATGATGGTGGCCGGGTTGGAGTTGACCAGGATGACCCGGTAGCCCTCCTCGCGCAGCGCCTTGCAGGCCTGGGCGCCGGAGTAGTCGAATTCACACGCCTGGCCGATGACGATAGGGCCGGCGCCAATGATCAGGATGCTCTGGATGTCGGTACGCTTGGGCATGGTGCTTCCCGCAGAAGTAGGTGACGAGTGGTGACGTGTCTCTGGCTCTAACTGGCTCTAAGTGCTAACTCAGGCCCGGCGAGCTCGCATCATCTCGACGAATCGCTCGAACAGCGGCGCCACGTCGCACGGGCCTGGGCTCGCCTCGGGGTGGCCCTGGAAGCTGAAGGCCGGGCAGTCGGTGCGCTCGACCCCCTGCAAGGTGCCGTCGAACAGCGAACGGTGGGTGGCACGCAGATTGGCCGGCAGCTGGGCCTCATCGGCGGCGAAGCCGTGGTTCTGGCTGGTGATCATCACGCGGCCGCTATCGAGATCCTGCACCGGGTGGTTGGCCCCGTGGTGGCCGTGGTTCATCTTCATGGTGCTGGCACCGCTGGCCAGCGCCAGCAGCTGATGCCCCAGGCAGATGCCGAACATCGGAATCCCGCTCTCGAGGAGCTCCTGGATCGCCGTGATGGCATAGTCGCAGGGCTCGGGGTCACCGGGACCGTTGGAGAGGAAGATCCCGTCCGGGCTCATCGCCAGCACCTCGGCGGCCGGAGTCTGGGCCGGCACCACGCTGAGACGGCAGCCGCGGGAGGCCAGCATGCGCAGGATGTTGTACTTCACGCCGAAGTCGTAGGCCACCACATGGAAGGGGCGCTCGCCCTGGCTGGCGTCGCTGTAGCCCTGGCCCAGGGTCCACTCGCCCTCGGTCCACTCGTAGGGCGCCTTGCAGGAGACCACCTTGGCCAGATCCATGCCCGCAAGGCCCGGGAAGTCACGGGCGGCGGCCAGTGCACGCTCGACGGCATCCTCACCTTCGGCCTCGGTACCGGCCAGAATCGCGCCGTTCTGGGCACCCTTGTCACGCAGCAGGCGGGTCAGGCGACGGGTGTCGATCTCGGCGATGCCCAGCACATTCTGGCTCTTGAGATAGTCGGAGAGGGTCTGCTCGCAGCGGAAGTTGCTGGCCAGCAGCGGCAGGTCGCGAATCACCAGGCCGGCGGCGGCGATGCCGCTGGACTCCACGTCCTCGGCATTGACGCCGGTATTGCCGATATGGGGGTAGGTCAGGGTGACGATCTGGCGAGCATAGGAGGGATCGGTAAGAATCTCCTGATAGCCGGTCATGGCCGTATTGAACACCACCTCACCGCTGGTCTGTCCATCAGCGCCAATCGCCGTGCCATGAAACACACTGCCGTCTTCCAGGGCCAGTATCGCGGGTCTGTTCAAGGTAACGTCCTCCTGCTCGTCAAGGGATTCTCAGCGCCGCCGTACGCCAGTCGCAAAAAAGCGGGATGAAACCTGATATGGACCGGTTTCATCCCGCTTGTTGTCATTCGCTCGGAACTGATGTGCTCAGAACTCTGGGGGCCGAAGCAACAAGCGCTGTGAAGGGGCTCTCACCCATGCGCCCGGCCAAAATTTTGGGGATATTACAGGAATCGCTGCCCGGCGACTACCCCTCCGCCTCCATGGCAGGGCTATCGCAGATGACGGCACCGCTCAAGGCTGTTCCGGCGACAGGCCTTCGAGGGGGCGCTACGAGTACCTCCCTGTAGGCTACCTCGGCCATCCTTGGTCCTCGGACCCCCTCTCCGGCCTGGCCCCGGCGCCTTTCACTATCCATGGCGGTAACAGCGATAGTCCTGGGTTACCCCCTCACTCCAGACCGAGCACGTCCTGCATCGCATAGCGGCCGTTGCCCTGACCGGCGACCCAGCGTGCCGCGCGCACCGCGCCCTTGGCAAAGGTCATGCGACTGGAGGCCTTGTGGGTGATCTCGATGCGCTCACCCTCGCTGGCGAACATCACCGTATGCTCACCGACGATATCCCCGGCGCGCACGGTGGCGAAGCCGATCTCCTTGTCGCTGCGCGGGCCACACTGACCGACACGCTCATACACACCGTACTCCTTGAGCGGGCGCTCCAGGGCATCGGCCATTACCTCGCCCATCTTGAGCGCCGTGCCGGAGGGCGCATCCACCTTGTGGCGATGGTGCGCCTCGATCACCTCGATATCGTACCCCTCGTCGCCCAGCGCCTTGGCCGCGGTTTCCAGGAGCTTGAGGGTCAGGTTGACCCCGACGCTCATATTGGGCGCGAAGACGAAGGGCAGCCGCTCGCTGTAGCCCTCCAGCGTGGCCAGCTCCTCATCGGCAAGCCCGGTGGTCCCGATCACCATGCGCTTGCCATGCTCGGCACAGAACGCCAGGTTGGCCAGCGTGACCCGGGGGGCGGTGAAGTCGATCAGCACATCGAAGTCATCGACGATGGCCTCCAGCGACTCCACGGCGGCCACGCCCAGCCTGCCGACTCCCGCTAGCTCGCCGATATCGGCTCCCGCCAGCGTACTGCCCGGCTCGACGATGCCCCCCGCCAGGGTGGCGCCATCATCCTGCTGAACGGCGTTGACCAGGGTGCGGCCCATGCGGCCGGCGACACCGACGATGGCGATACGGGTCATAGGAACTCCTGCGTAAGCGGTAGGTTGGCGAATGACCGGAGTATATCAGAGCGAAGGCTATCCCAGCCGTGGCGAGGGCCGCTCGTGCCGCATCAGCAGCGCCATGGCCAGCAGTACCATCAGGCTGCCGGGCAGCCACACCCAGCCGATCTGCGGCGGCGAACGCATAAATAGCAGCAGCATGGAGACGAAGGGCACCAGATAGCCGTAGGCGGTGACCACTCCCGGGGTCAGCGCCGCGGTGGCTCGCTGCATCAGCCAGAAGGTCAGGGCGCTGGAGCAGAGTCCCAGATAGACCAGCAGCGCCAGATCCAGGGCGGTCATGTTCGCCAGATGCTCCAGTGGCTCGGTGGCGAGCCCCAGCGCGCCGACCAGCACGCCCCCCAGCCCCAGGCTCCAGAAGGTGCGAACTGCTGCCGACTCCGGCAGATGCTCTCTGGCCAATCCCCAGCGGCTAAGCACCGGATAGAGCGCCGAGGAGAGGCAGCCCGCGAAGAACACCGCCTCGCCGAGACCGAAACGCAGCTCGCCGCCCTGCTGCCACCCCTCGGCAACAGCCAGCCCCAGGGCACCGAGGGCCCCCAGGGCGAGGATCGCCGGCAACCGCCAGCCCGGGGCCTCCACTCGCAACCCCCGCCCCAGCAGGAAGGCCAGCAGCGGTACCGTGACATACAGGGTCGCCATGGAGAGTGCCGTGGCGTGATGGGCGGCCCAGAACATCGCCGCGAAGAAGCCGGCCAGGCATGCCCCCATCAGCGCATAGAGCGGCAGACTTCGTCCTTGCGGCAAGAAGTTCGCCGAACGCCTGGCCAGCAGATAGAGGCCGGCGCAGGCGATGGTGAAGCGCAGGGCGGTAAGCAGCAGCGGCGGCAACTCGCTCATCAGCCCCACCACGGGAAAGGAGAGCCCTACCAGCATCGCCCACACCAGCATGCCGAGATGGGCACCACGGGCGGTTACGTTCTGGCTCACGCCTCCCAGACGATATCCAGCTCGACGCCCCTGAGCTCATCCAGGGCATTGTCCACCTGGCCCTCGAGCTCGTTGTGGCTCTCATCATCCAGGGCCTCCACCACCACCAGCAGCTTGTCCGGCTGGGCCTGCAGGTAGCAACTGCCCTCCTCGAAGGTCACCTGCACCGGATCGCTGGCACGATCTATCTCCTTGGCACCGGCCCAGCGCTTGCAGAGCTGGTCGATCAGGGCCGCCGCATCCTCGGCGTGCAACTCGGCGCGTGAAACAGGCATAACGCTTATCCTCTGCAGAAATGTCGAGACTCCAGACTATGATGCCGCCCCGTGGAACGCCACCCCCTCCCCGCCTACGCTGCCCGCCACGCCACCGGCGCCAACGGGAGTCACATCGGGCGACTTCCTGGCACACTGGGGTCATCCAGGACACCAGTCATGACCGGGAGGGTTAGCCAATGCTCATCAACTGTGTGGTCTACGACAAGGGCCACCGCCTGCACGATATCCAGCCCGACCAGATCGGCGACTACCTGGGGCAGCCCGACCGATTTGTCTGGGTGGCCCTGCACGACCCCAGCGCACAGGAGATGGCACACTACCAGGAGGCGTTCGGCCTTCATGAGCTGGCCGTGGAGGACACCCTGAAGGGTGACCAGCGCCCTAAGCTCGAGGAGTACGACTCGGCGCTGTTCATGATCATGCACATGGTCTCCATGACCGAGGGCGAACTGCAGTCTGGGCAGGTGGCGGTATTCGCCGGCCCCGGCTACGTGCTCTCGGTGCGACTGCATCCGGGCCAGGGCTTCGCCGAGGTGCGCAGGCGCTGCGAGAGCGACCCCAAACTGCTCAGCCAGGGGCCGGCCTTCGTGCTCTACGCGCTGCTGGATGCGGTGGTCGACCACTACTTCCCGATGGTGCAGGCACTGGAGGCGGAGCTGGAGAGCATCGAGGACCAGATCTTCGTCCAAGGGTCGGCTCGCACCAGCCTGGAGCGGCTCTACCAGCTCAAGCGCCAGACCATGCAGCTGAAGCACGCCGCCATGCCGCTGGGCGAGGCGGTCAGTCACCTGTTCGGCGGCCGGGTGCCGGCACTCTGCCGCGAGACCCGGGAGTACTTCCGCGACGTCTACGACCACCTGCACCGCATCGAGTCGGCGGTGGACACCATCCGCGAGATGATCATCACCGCCATCCAGGTGAACCTCTCGATGGTTGCCATCGACGAGGGCGAGGTGAACAAGCGGCTCGCCGCCTGGGCAGCGATCTTCGGCGTGGCCACCATCTTCGCCGGCATCTGGGGGATGAACTTCACTCATATGCCCGAGCTCGACTGGCGGATCGGCTACCCCCTGGCCCTGCTGGCCATGGGTGGCGCCTGCGGCGCCCTCTATCGACGCTTCCGCCGTGCCGGGTGGCTGTAGTGAAGTCATTGGCCTCCACCTGAGGCGCTGAGTCATGCCTTGAAATGCAGCAGGGCCCCGTCACCTCTCGGTGACGGGGCCCTGCCAGGCGCTTGCCAGGAAGAAACCGTTACGGCTTCATATCCTCGAAGAACTTCTTCACGCCGTCGAAGAAGCCGCTCTTCTTGGGCGAGTGGTGGGCACTGCTGGAGCCACCCAGGCTGTCCTGGAACTGACGCAGCAGCTCTTTCTGTTCTTCCGTGAGCTTCACCGGCGTCTCGATCACCACCTTGCAGATCAGGTCGCCAGGCGCGCCACCGCGCACCGGCTTGACGCCCTTGCCCCGCAGGCGGAAGAGCTTGCCGGTCTGGGTCTCGGCCGGGATCTTCAGCTTGACCCGCCCCGCCAGGGTGGGCACCTCGAGCTCGCCACCCAGCGCCGCATCGACGAAGTTGATCGGCACCTCACACTGCAGGTTGCGGCCGTCGCGCTGGAAGATCGGGTGCGGCTTGAGGTTCACCTGCACATAGAGATCCCCGGGCGGGCCGCCGTTGATGCCGGCTTCGCCTTCGCCGTTAAGGCGAATGCGGTCGCCGGTATCCACCCCGGCGGGAATCTTCACCGACAGGGTGCGGGTCTCGCGTACACGCCCCTCGCCATTACACTTGTGGCACGGCACCTTGATGTGCTGACCGGAGCCATGACAGGTCGGGCAGGTCTGCTGCACGGCGAAGAAGCCCTGCTGCATGCGCACCTGGCCGTGGCCGGAACAGGTCGGGCAGGTCTCCTTGCTGGAGCCCGGCTCGGCACCGTCGCCGTCACAGCGCTCACACTCGATATGGCGCGGCACGCGGATATCCACGCTGGTGCCGGATACGGCATCCTCGAGGTCGAGCTCGAGGTTGTAGCGCAGGTCGCTGCCGCGGGCCGGGGCGTTGGGATGACGCCGGCCACCGCCGCCACCGAAGATATCGCCGAATACGTCGCCGAAGATATCGCTGA
Organism: Halomonas sp. LES1; assembly: GCF_031846005.1. NCBI lineage: Bacteria > Pseudomonadati > Pseudomonadota > Gammaproteobacteria > Oceanospirillales > Halomonadaceae > Halomonas > Halomonas sp. LES1. The sequence continues at coordinate 5,115 of NZ_JAVRGC010000011.1, read as the reverse complement.
AGCCACCGGCACCGGCGCCACCGAAGCCGCCTCCGCCGAAGCCACCACCCTGGCCATCCACGCCGGCATGACCGAACTGGTCATAGGCGGCACGCTTCTCGCTGTCGCTGAGTACCTCGTAGGCCTCGGAGACCTCGCGAAACTTCTCCGCCGCGCCGTCATCATCCGGATTGCGGTCGGGATGGAATTTCTGGGCGAGCCGGCGGTAGGCCCTCTTGATCTCTTTGGTATCGGCACCGCGCTCTACGCCCAGCACCTCGTAATAGTCGCGTTTGGACATGGGTCTGTCCGCCTCCGTCGCGGTCCCTCGGAAACACCAACGCGGGAGTCAGGCCCCCGCGCTGGTGTCATCCATGGCTTAGATGCGTCGTTCAGATGCGTAGTTTACTGCTTCTTCTGGTCGTCGTTGACTTCTTCGTACTCGGCGTCGACCACGTCATCTTCCGGCTTGGCACCGGCGTCGCCCGCCTCGGCACCTTCCTGCTGGCCGGCTTCGGCCTGGGCGGCATACATCTTCTGCGCCAGGTTGCCGGAGGCCTCGGTCAGCTTGTCGAGCTTGGCCTGGATGTCATCCTTGTCGTCACCCTTGATGGCCTCTTCCAGCTCCTTGGCGGCGCTTTCGATGGCTTCCTTCTCTTCGTCGGTGGCGTGCTCACCGGCTTCTTCTACGGTCTTGCGTGCGGCGTGGACCATGCCATCGGCCTGGTTGCGCAGCTGAACCAGCTCCTCGAACTTCTTGTCCTCGTCGGCGTGGGCCTCGGCGTCCTGGACCATCTGCTCGATCTCGTCATCGGAGAGACCACTGGAGGCCTTGATAACGATCGACTGCTCCTTGCCGGTGGCCTTGTCCTTGGCGGACACGTTGAGGATGCCGTTGGCGTCCAGGTCGAAGGCGACCTCGATCTGCGGCACGCCACGCGGTGCCGGCGGAATGTCGGCCAGGTCGAAGCGACCCAGTGACTTGTTGCCGCCCGCCTGCTTGCGCTCACCCTGCAGCACGTGAATGGTCACGGCGGTCTGGTTGTCATCCGCGGTCGAGAAGGTCTGGGTCTTCTTGGTCGGGATGGTGGTGTTCTTCTCGATCAACGGCGTCATCACGCCACCCAGGGTCTCGATGCCCAAGGTCAGCGGCGTGACGTCGAGCAGCAGCACGTCCTTGACGTCGCCGCCCAGCACGCCGCCCTGGATGGCAGCACCCACGGCCACGGCCTCGTCCGGGTTGACGTCCTTGCGGGCGTCCTTGCCGAAGAAGTCGGCAACCGACTGCTGAACCATGGGCATGCGGGTCTGACCACCGACCAGGATGACGTCATCGATCTCGGAGGCGGACAGGCCGGCATCCTTGAGCGCGGTCTTGCAGGGCTCGAGAGAGCGCTTGACCAGGTCCTCGACCAGCGACTCGAGCTTGGCACGGGTCACCTTGACGTTGAGGTGCTTGGGACCGGTGTTGTCGGCCGTGATGTACGGCAGGTTGACGTCGGTCTGCTGGGCACTGGAAAGCTCGATCTTAGCCTTCTCGGCGGCTTCCTTGAGGCGCTGCATGGCGAGGTTGTCGCCGGACAGGTCGATGCCGCTGTCGCTCTTGAACTGGTCGACCAGGTAGTTGATCAGCGCCAGGTCGAAGTCCTCACCACCCAGGAAGGTGTCACCGTTGGTGGCCAGCACCTCGAACTGAGTCTCGCCGTCGACATCCGCCACCTCGATGATGGAGATATCGAAGGTGCCGCCGCCCAGGTCGTAGACAGCGATGGTCTTGTCGCCACGTGACTTGTCCATGCCGTAGGCCAGCGCCGCCGCGGTCGGCTCGTTGATGATGCGCTTGACCTCGAGGCCGGCGATGCGACCCGCGTCCTTGGTGGCCTGGCGCTGGCTGTCGTTGAAGTAGGCCGGCACGGTGATGACCGCCTCGGTGACTTCCTCACCCAGGTAGTCTTCCGCGGTCTTCTTCATCTTCTTCAGCACTTCAGCGCTGACCTGGGGCGGTGCCAGCTTCTTGCCCTTCACCTCGACCCAGGCGTCGCCATTGTCGGCCTCGGCGATCTTGTAGGGCACCATCTTGATGTCCTTCTGGACCACGTCGTCCTTGTAGCGACGACCGATCAGGCGCTTGATGGCATACAGGGTGTTCTCGGGGTTGGTGACCGCCTGGCGCTTGGCCGACTGCCCAACCAGCGTCTCGCCATCATCGGTGTAGGCGATGACGGAAGGTGTTGTGCGGGTACCCTCGGCGTTCTCGATCACCTTGGCGCTGTCACCGTCGAGCACGGCGAGACAGGAGTTGGTGGTACCCAGGTCAATTCCGATGATGCGTCCCATAGGAAATCCTCGAAAGTCGTGTGATGTATTCAGGAGTGGTATTCAGCGGCCTGCGCCGCGGAGTTGCTTTCTATCTGGGGGCCGCGGAGAACTTTTCAAGCCTTGCGACCCGGATTTGTTGCCGTTCAGCCGGCAGCCTGGCTGACCACCACCATGGCCGGACGCACCAGGCGACCGTTGAGCAGATAGCCCTTCTGGACCACCTCCATCACGCTGTTGGGGTCGAGCTCGGGGTTGGGCACCATGGCCATGGCCTCGTGGTACTGCGGGTCGAAGGGCTCACCGGCGGGGTCCACCACCTCGACGCCGAACTTGCCGAGCACATCGAGCTGCAGCTTGAGGGTCATGGAGACACCTTCGCGATGGCTCTCGCTCGCTCCGTCGGCCATGGCCTCCAGCGCCTTCTCGAGGCTGTCGACCACCGGCAGCAGCTCCTTGACGAACTTCTCCAGGGCGAACTTGCGCGCCTTCTCGGCGTCCTGCTCGGCGCGGCGGCGTACGTTCTGGGCCTCGGCGGCGGCGCGCAGCGCCTGGTCCTTGGCCTCCGTTACACTCTGCTCGAGCTCCTCGACACGGGCCGCCAGCACCTCGGCCTCGGGGTTGTCACTCTCCGCTGCTGCCTGGTCGGCCTGATCAGCGGCCTCGGCCGCGTCCTCCAGCTCACCTTCCACGAGCTCCGGCTCGGCCTGGGGCTCTGCCTCCTCCTCGTGGTGCTTGAGCTCCTCGTCCAGCGGGGTCTGGGGGTCTTTGGCCATGGGTCTCTCCTGAAGCGCTTGTCTAGGGTGCGAAAACGGCGTCGCGAGGGCGCCGATGCTGCATGTATGGCTACGTGAAACGGTTATGCCCGCTATATGGGGACGCCTCGTCGGAACTCAAGGCATCGAGTCTCAACTCGCGATTCAACTCGTTTTTCAAACCAGGTTTCATCGACCGACTGTGCATTGTCGGGAGCCCTGAACTACTGTATAAAAACTCAATTCTTGTATGCATGAACAGTAGCCAGCAGACAGGCCCGCCCGGGGAGACACCATGCTGACGGAACTTGCCATTCGCGACTTCGCCATCGTCGACCATCTCGAGCTGGAACTCGCCGGCGGCATGACCGCCATCACCGGCGAGACCGGCGCCGGCAAATCGATCCTGCTCGGGGCTCTCGGCCTCTGCCTGGGCGAGCGTGCCGATGCCGCCAGCGTGCGCCACGGCCGGGAGCGCGCCGACCTCTCCGCCCGCTTCGATATCACCGACCTGCCCCAGGCCCGCGACTGGCTGGCCGCCCGGGAGCTACCCGGCGACGACTGCCTGCTGCGGCGAGTGGTGAGTGCCAACGGCCGCTCCAAGGCATGGATCAACGGCCAGCCGGTGACGATCGCCGATCTGCGCGGCCTGGGCGAGCACTTGATCGAGGTGCATGGACAGCATGCCCATCAGCAGCTGTTGCGCGAAGAGACCCACCTTCGCCTGCTCGACGACTTCGCCGGACATCGCGACACCGTCGCCGGCATGGCCGAGCGCTTTCGCGCCTGGCAGGCCGCCCGGCGACGGCTCAAGCGCCTGGCCGAGGATGGCGACGAGCTGAGCGCCCGCCGCCAGCTGGTGCGCTACCAGGTCGAGGAACTCGACCAGCTGGGCCTCGCCGAGGGCGAACTGAAGGCCCTGGAGGAGGAGCAGGAGGAGCTGGCCCACGCCGAGGAGCGCCTGCGCGAGGCGCAGTTCGCCAGCGAGTGCTGCGACAGCGACGAGGGTGGCGCCATCAGCTGTCTCACCCAGGCGATCACTCGGCTCGAAACGCTGCCTGGCTGCGACCGAGGTCGCCTGGCGGAGACGCTGACCATGCTCGGGGAGGCGCGCATCCAGGTCGAGGAGGCGGCCCGCGAACTGACCCACCTCGCCGCGGATACCGAGCTCGACCCCGAGCGCCTGGCCTGGGTGGATGAGCGCCTGGGGGCCGTGCACCGCCTGGCACGCAAGCACCATGTGATGCCCGAGGAGCTGCTGGCGCTGCATCAGGACCTGCAGGCCGAGCTGGCGACCCTCGAGGAGGGTGACCAGGACCTGGACAGCCTCTCCGCCGAGGTCGAGGCCCTGCGCGAGGAGTGGAAGCGCCTGGCCCGGGAGGTAGGCGAGGCGAGGCGCCAGGCGGCCGCACGCTTCGGCGAGGCCGTGCAGGAGCAGCTAGCCTTCCTGGCCATGGGCAAGGCACGCTTCGAGGTCGAGGTGAGCGAGCGTGAGACGCCCGCCGCCGAGGGACTGGACAGCGTGCGCTTCCTGATTGCCGCCAACCCCGGCCAGCCGGCACGGCCACTGGCCAAGGTCGCCTCGGGGGGCGAGCTGTCGCGCATCAGCCTGGCGATCCAGGTGGTGGCGGCACGCCACTCCACCATCCCCAGCCTGGTGTTCGACGAGGTGGATGTGGGTATCTCCGGCGCCACCGCCGAGATCGTCGGCCAGCTGCTGCGCCGGCTCGGCGAACAGGGGCAGGTGATGACGGTGACCCACCTGCCCCAGGTGGCGGCCCAAGCCCACCGCCATCTGCATATCGAGAAGCAGGCCGAGGGCGACACCACCCTGACCCGCATGGCGCTGCTCGATGAGGCCGGCCGGGTCGGCGAGCTGGCGCGCATGCTGGGCGGGGTCAACCTCTCCGACCGCACCCTGGCCCATGCCCGGGAGATGCTCGATGCCAGCCAGCACCCCCACCACTGATCGCTGCCTGACCGCCGAACAGTGAGTACCGGCCGCGGATAATCGGCCCAGAAACGCCACGGCCCCGATCGGTGATCGGGGCCGTGGCGTTTTAGA
>NZ_JAVRGC010000010.1:0-113796 GCF_031846005.1 Halomonas sp. LES1 | reverse complement strand
GATGCGACCGATGTCACCGACAGCTTTGGCATAACGGCCAAGGACGACGGCGTCGAAACCGAAACCGCGACACAGAACCTCGACATCAAGATTGTCGACGATGCGCCGACCGCGGTTGATGATGCCAACAGCATCACCGAAGACAGCACCGTGGCGGCCAGTGGCAACGTGATCGGCGGCGCGAACGCCTCCGCCAACGATGCCGCGGATACCGTGGGCGCCGATGGCGCTACCGTCACCGGCGTGACCCAAGGCAGCGCCACGGGTGAACAGAGCGGCAATGTCGGTGGCACCGGTGTGGCCGGTGATTACGGTACCTTGGTGCTAAACGCCGATGGCACCTACAGCTACACCCTGGATAACGACAATGCCACGGTCAATGCCCTGAAGGACGGTGATACCTTGACCGAAACCTTCAGCTACACCATCAAGGATGCGGATGGCGACTGGAGCACCACCACCCTGACCATCACCATCGATGGCAAAACCGATGGCGCGCCAAGCATCGCGGCCAACGACACCACCGCCGGTGTGGAAGGTCACATCACCGTGAAGGAAAGTGGCCTGACGGACGGCACCGATGCCAGCAGTGACAGTGAAAGTGCCGCCGGCACCCTCACGATTACGGCCGCGGATGGCTTGCAGAGCATCACCGTGGGTGGCCAGAGCTTCACCTTGGCGCAGCTGAATGCGTTGGCGACAACACCGCAGACGGTTGCGGTGGATGGCGGCACTCTGGAACTGACCGGTTTTACCGCCAGTAGCTCGGTAGGGGGCATACCGACGGCCGGTACTCTCGATTACACCTACACCCTGACCGGCGAGCAGGAGCACAGCGGTGCCAACGATGACGCGCTCACGCTGGATATTCCGCTGAGCGTGACCGACGCGGGCAACGCGACTACCAATGGCACCCTGACGGTGCGGGTGGAAGATGACGCGCCGACTGCGGTGAATGACAGCGATGTCGTCCCCGCAGGCAGCATTGAAGACATCACCGGAAACGTCGTTACCAACGACGCCCAAGGTGCCGATGGCGCCAGTGTTACAGCCATTCTGAGCGGTACCACCGGCACTGCGACTGCCGTACCGAGCATCGGCACACAAACCGTTGATGGCACCTACGGCAAGCTGACCATTCATTCTGATGGCTCATACACCTATGCCCGCAATCCTGGCAGCGAGGGTGGGGTAGAAGATGTCTTTACCTACACCCTGGCCGACGGTGATGCCGACTCCTCGACGGCTACGCTTACCATTGATATTGCCGACAGCACGCCAACCACATCGGTACCGGCTGCGGGTGGCGCGACGACCACCGTTTATGAGTCCGGTCTGAACGACGGCACCGAGGCGGCCACCAGCAAGGAAACCGTCAGCGGCACCATCAGCTTCACGGCAAAAGATGGTTTGAACAGCACGGACCCGATCACGCTGGGCGGTCATGTGCTGACCACCAGTGACCAAACCTTTGCTGACGGTCTGACCGCTCGATACGAGCACAATGCCAGCACCGGCGAAGGCACTATCTATTACAGCTACACCCTGCCGGCAGCGACCAGCGGCGATGACACCAGCGCCCAGTTTGCGCTCGTTGTCAGCGATGCTGATGGCGATGCCGCACCGGCCAGCAACCTGGTCATTAACATTGTGGACGATCAGCCTGTCGCTAGGGTTGATTCCGGCGATGTGACCGAGGGTGCCACCCTGAACATGGACGCCTCCAGTGGTGTGTTAAGCAATGACACCGCCGGTGCCGATGGCTGGGCAAACAGCGGCAATGCCGTGGTGGGTGTGGTTGCAGGCACAAGCACAGCGGCAGAAAATGCCAATGTGGGGCAGGCGATCGCAGGTACCTACGGCACACTGACCCTGAGAGCCGATGGCAGCTATACCTACGAGTCTACCGCCAATGCGGTAACCAGTGACGCGCAAGATGTATTCACCTACACCGTCAAAGACAGTGACGGTGACCTGGTGGAAACCACGCTCACCATCAACGTGGCGGATGTCACTGCTACCCCGACTAACACCTCCGGTCAGGTGGATGAAGCGGGCCTGGCCAATGGCACCGACTCGAGCTCAACCAGCGAGCAGATCACCGGTGGCAGCCTCAACCTGCAAACCAACTGGAACGTGAATGGCGAACAAAGTGGTAACACCGGCTTGGGTACTTGGACGGTGAAGGCTGACGGCACTTTTGATTACACTCTGACCAGCAACACCAAAGACGAGGCTGGTCGTCCGGAGACTGACAGCTTTACCTACACCGCCAAGGATCAATACGGCAATACCGTCACCAATACCGTGACCATCACCATTGTGGATGATGCACCGCTGGTTGCTCTTAGTGGCACCTCGCCGGGCAGCGTCACAGTGGATGAAAGCAACTTTGCAGCAGGCAGTGTGAGCGCTACCCATGCGGACTTTGTTAGCGACGTATTCGATATCAACCACGGTGCCGATAGCGCTGCTGCAACGGATGGCACTGTTTACAGCCTTAGTGTAACGAATGGCACTGCCAGCGGTGTGACTGATACTGCTACCAGTACCAATATTTATCTGTTCATGGATGGCACGGATGTAGTGGGGCGCGTGGGTAACAACGCCAGTGGAACTGAAGCATTCCGTATTGAGATTAATTCCAATACCGGTGCGGTAACCCTTACCCAAAATCGTCCGCTTAAGCATCCGGACATCAATAACCATGATGATGCGCTAAGCGTTACCGATGGTGCTATTAAGCTGGAAGCCACAGTAAAAGACGGCGATGGCGACACGGCTAAAGCATCTGTAAATATTGGCGGTAAGTTCAACTTTAAGGACGATGGCCCTTCGGTTGACGGCCAGCCAGCCAAATCAATTGTGGATGAAAAGTATCTGGCCTCAGGTAGTGAAGCCGGTGAAGGCGTAACCAGTGTAACAGCAGCACTGCCGGTTGATGCGGGTAAAGATGGCATGGGCAGTCTGGTATTCAGTGCAGATCAGGACGATCTGTTGAATACACTGAAACTTACGGGTAACACTGGCATTACATTGACCGTCAATGACAATGTGCTGACAGCTACCAGAGATGGTGCAAAAGTCTTTACCGTTACCTTGGATAAAGACACAGGCAAATATAAATTTGAACTGAAAGGTGCCTTGACTCACCCGTCGGCGGTTAGTGGTAATTTCGATCTTAGCTTCAACTATGAGATCAAAGACGCTGACGGCGATACCGCACCCGGCAAGTTTGTGGTGAATGTGGTTGATGATGCGCCGAAATCGGACATTTCCATTACTACACCGGAAGATACCCCATTCGGGCCATTTACCACCTCTGCCGACTCCACCAAGGATAATGTCAGTATTCAGGATGCAGATGGCAATAATGCGGCTTCAGCTGCTACTTTGCCCGATGGAGTGACGGATATTCCGGCTGGCACCGCAGGCTATAACGTTGGTCACGGTATTGTGGTGGTGGATGCAAACGGACAGGTCACCTACCACCCGAACACGGATTATAGCAATAATGGCAGTGAGGATGGCTTTAAGGTCACCGTATCCAACGATGATGGCAGCAATACTGTCACTAACGTGACCGTTAATGTAACGCCGGTGTCCGATGCGCCAAATATCCCGCACGCCAATGATGGGGCCAGCGATGTTGACGCTATTACGGTTACAACCCAAGAAGGCACCTCAGTCCCACTGGGCCTAAAAACGCCAGTGATTACCGATAAAACCGACAAGAATGGATCAGGTAAAACCGGCGATGATCCCGAGCGTCTGGGGGCTATTACCTTAACGCCCGATGCCAGTGCACCTAACGGTACTCTGCTGACCAAGGGAGATGATACACCACTTACAGCCAACCCTGACGGCAGTTACACCATTGTGATTGTTGAAACCTCGGGTGAGACCGATGTGGATACGGGGCTGCATCTGTCCGGCGGTTTGCCGACTGAAAACGTCAACTATCTGACCCGGACGGAATATGAGGCGATTCAGGCCAAACCGGCAGACGATCGTCATGAAAACTTCGATGTGGTGGTCAGCGTAGACAGTTATGAGGTGGATGGCTCAGGTAACAAGCTGCCGGATGCTGAGGTCGATGGAACCAACGGCTCCAACAGCCAGCAGACCATCACCGTGGATGTGCTGGCAGTGACTGATGCGCCTGCAATCGCGCTGACAGCTCCAGCTGATCCAACAACTGTGGGCGCCACCAGCCTTAATGTGGCCGACGCGTCCGGCACGGATAACGCCAAGATTACTGCCGCCATGGAAGAAGACGGGACTCTCGATCTTCAGTCGGTCCTGGGTGAAACCCTCAAGGATGCTGATGGTTCCGAGTCCTATTGGTACGACATCTCCGGCTTGCCGGAAGGCACGGTCGTTACCATTAATGGCAAGGCATATACTGCGGGCGCTGATGGCAAAATCGAGATGCCGGAAGCAGATTACCTGAGTGCCGATGATGGCGGTAACCCGACCTTTAGCATCAAGCCCCCTCAGGACTACTCAAACAGTACTGCAGATAACATGACTATCACGCTGTACACCAAGGACAGTGACAGCGACAGCACAGTGACCACAACAGCCGAATCGGCCAGTGTGGATCTGGAGTTGAGAGTCTACGCCAAGCCGGATGACGTCAAGCTTCAGAATCCTGAGGCAACGCCCGAAGACACTGCTGTGGGATTGCTGAACAGCTTGGCACTGAAGGATACCGATGGCAGCGAGAGCATTACTCAGGTTCGTATCACCGACCTGCCCAGCGAGGGCGGTAGCTGGACACTGATAGACCATAACGGAAATGAAGTTGCCATTCCGAGCGGTGGTGATGCGACGAGTGGTGGACTGATACTGACGGTCGGCACTGGGGCTGGTGAGTACACCCTGGAGCAAATACAGCAGTTCACCATCAAGCCGCCGGCGCATAGTTCTTTAGATGGCACCATGACGGTGTATGTCACGACGGAAGAAGCGGCGGCCTATACCCAGTCAGGTAATACTGAAAGTAAAGAGTGGGCGCACGATCAGGCGATAGTCGTCACCCCGGTGGCTGAAGTGACCACGCCACCGGCAGGCGGGGACACGGATTCGGACGGTAATACCACGCCAGACCTCACCATGACCAGCGGGTATAACTACAGCAACTCTGGCCTGGAAGACACCTGGTTTTCCCTGAACTCGGACGGTTTTAACCTGAAGACAGACTGGGCCAACGAAGATGCTTCCGAGCAAACCTTTGCCCGCCTGACTCCGTACGATGGCAAGGATGTTGCCCTGGAAGGCGCTTACTTCCAGTACCACAACGGCACCACAACGGTTGACGTGGCCTACAACGGTACCCCGGTGGATATTCCCATGGAATACCTCGACACCGTTCGGTTCAAGGGGCCGAACAACTTCAAGGGTGAGGTTAAAATCAAGGTGGAAGCGGTCACCCTTGACAAGGACGCCGATGATAACAGTGTCACTGTGGAGGCGGTGTCGGGTGAAGCCTTGCTGACCAATGTGATCCTCGATCCAGTGGCCGACCAGGTCACCCTCAAGGTCAATGCGCGTATTACCGCCAGCGAGGATACGCCCAATATTCCCCTGACCATCAACCCGACCAGTGGCGATCCTGATGAGACCTTTAATATCACCATCAAGGGCATTCCCGCCGGTGCCAGCATTACCTATAAAGGAGTGACCTATAGTGTTGGCAACGGCCTTGTCGATGATGGCAATGGAAGGTATCAGCTTGAGTTGAGTAATTTTGACAAGGCCCAACAGCCCACGCTCACGCCGCCCAAAGACAGCAACGAGACCATTAATCTCACGGTGTCGGCGGTGTCGGTGGATACCTTGGGCGACACCACGTCGACCAGTGCCGCCCATGAGCTGCCGGTGACCATCACGCTCATCGGGGTGCCGGACACCCCGAATATGGTGGTAGCGGAGAGCCCATCTTACGTTGAACAGACGCTGGATAACGCCGATAACACGGTGGCGCTCCATGAGTTGATCACTTCCCTCAGCAGCGGTGAAACCAGCAATGACGGATCCGAAACCCTGACGTTGCGCATCAGTGGCCTGCCTGAAGGTTTCGCCTTGCTGGGGGCCGGCGCCGTGGTGGGCGCGGGAACTGGCAGCGCCCGGGTGTGGGTGGTGAAACCGGATCAGATTGCGGATGGCACGGTGAAGATTCAGCTGCCGGCCAATTACAGCGGCACCGTTAACTTCACCGCCCAGCCGGTGGTCACCGAAAATGACAACCCGTCCGAAACCTTCTTCGATGCGCAAAACGTCGAGTTTCAGGTCACGCCGTCGCCGGAAGCGTCACTGAAGGTGGCCTCCAGCATTGCCGAGGATCAGGTGGGGCGCATCGATCTGTCACCGGTCTACCAGAACGGCGATAACGATGAAGTGATCAGCGTGGTGCGCATACAAGCCGTTGAAGGCCTTGCTCTGTTCAGCGACGCCGCCGGTACTAAGCCGCTGACTGCGGTGGATGGCTGGTATGAAATTACCGGTGTCGATGCGGTGAAAAGCATTTACGCCAAGGCTTCGGCCAACTTCAGCGGTGATATTCCCCTCACTGTGAAATACAAAGTCACGGATACCGCCCAGGATAACACCACCGGACCAGTGGAAACCGCCGACTTCAAGGATGGATCTCACACACTGCAGGTGCAGCCGGTTACCGATGCCGTGCTGGCGGAGGTTGCCAGCATTAATGGCAGCAATGTCAACGATCAGACGGCCATTTCGCATACCGCGACTCAGCCCGGCGATGTGACGGTGAGCCTGAACATCAGCAAGCAGCCTGACAGTAACGCTAATGATGAGCGTGACTACGATGGCAGTGAAGCCATAACGCACATTCTGATCCAGAATGTGCCGGAGGGCGTGGCGGTCAAGGGGGGCATCTATACCGGGGACGGCCAGTGGCTGCTGCCGGTAACCACGGCGTTTAACGGTGACATCACACAGGATGTGGTGTTCAGCGTCGGGCGTCAGGCCGGCGGCCTGACCAACAGCGCCATCACCATTACCGTGGCCACCCAGGATGGTACGGCCAGTCCGGAAAAAGACAGCATCAGCTGGCAACTGACCACCGATTTTACCAAGGGGAGCAATGAACAGACGCTGCCGACGATAAGTCTGAGTGAGGTAGTTGACTCGCAGACAGAAGACGACGATTTTGCGCTGAACAAGGTGGTAAGCGCCGCTGTGGACACGACAGGCGCCAACCAGAGCAACTACAGCATGACCCTGACCCTGCGCACCTCGCCGGACGATGAAACCAGTTTCTCCGGTAACGGCATGTTGCGCACCGAGGTGGTGGAAAACGGTCAGACGGTGGTGCTCTGGACCATGACAGTGCAGGTCAATAACGGAGACAATCCTCAAACCATTGCTGAAAATTTGCTGGCTGGCGTGACCGTCACGCCACCGGCGGATGCCAACCGCAATGCCAATAACCTCAATGGCAAGCTGCCGCTGGATGTTACCCTGACCCTGCATGACAGCGGTCTGGAAAGCGAAGCCCAGGTTGCACCTCAGGTCACGCTGGACCCGGTGACCGATTCGGCCACGGTCGCTATTTCGGCGGCCGCGGTCGCGGAAGGCGAGCCTGTCGCCATTAGCGTGACCGTGTCCAACCCCAGTGACCAGACCGGCGACTGGAGCATTGTGGATGGCAAGCTCTACCTCAAGCTGGACGGCACGGATATTCCGGGCGTACTCAAGCAGGGCGATACCGAGCTGAAGCTGGAAAACGTGGCCAACGTATCGGGGCTGGATGACGGTCAGTATTATGTGATTGGTGGAGTAAGCCCGGATACGCCACTGGATCTGACCTACGTGCCCAATAAGGCTTATGACAGCGGCACTATTACCCTCAAGGGCTGGGTGCAAAACCAGGAAGCCGGCAGTGTGGTGGAGCTGGCAAGCGGCTCCGGGGGCCTGACCGTCTATGCCACCAATACCCGGCCGGATATCACACTGAGCGCAGCCGGCACCGAGCATGATGGCGAAATCCGCACTCAGGCGGAGATCCAGGTCAATGGCACCGTGCTGCCCGACGAGGATGAGACCCTGCAGGCGGCCTTTATTGAGGGGCTGCCCAAGGAGTTCACCCTGTATTACGGCAGCGACGCCAACAGTGCCGGCCTGGCCAATAACGCCGGGGGAGGCACCTGGCAGATCCCGCTGAGCAATGGTGAGTTGCCCGCCTATCTTGCCATTCAGCCGCCGGCCTACTGGAGTGGTACTCTGTCGGGACTCAAGCTGTATTTGGTGGGCGGCGAAACCGGCAACACGCCCACCTCCTGGCCGTTCGACTTTGAAGTGGTCATCGCGCCCAGAGCCGACGGTGTAGAGCTGAGCCCGACCCTGAGTTTCGGTGATGCCGGCGATATCATCGACCTCAACCTGAACGCGGCCATGAAGGATCCAGTGGCCACCAACACTGAAGATCCGGCCGACTCTGATCAGCACATCGAGCTGACAACTCTGGAGCTTGAGGGTCTGCCCGATGGTGAAAAGGTGGTGTTTTATGTAAATGACACTGAGCTGGCGGCGGACCGGGTGAGCTTTGACAGCAACACCAACACTCATACCATCACCGGCCTGACCCAGGATGAGCTGGACGGTCTGGGTGTGTTGCATCTGGGCACGGGGGGAGCCATTGATATCAACGTCAAGGCCTGGACTCAGGAAGCCACCGTTGCCGAGGGTACACTGGTGGGTGACAAGTCAGGGGAAACCACGGGCACCATCAAGGTGAATGTGGCGGACAAACTGCCCACCACCGGCAACGACAATCTGCTCTGGACCGGCAGCCCCATTGATGCGCGTGGCGGAGAAGACACCATTCAGCTGCGTTATGGCGAAAACTTAATTGGCAGCGACCTCGCGACGAATCTCGATAACATTGAGACCCTGGATCTAAGCATCGCCGGCAGAAATGCCATCGGCAGTAACAGCGACAGATTGCGTGCCGAGGATGTGCTCGAAATGACCGATGACGATAATGCGCTGAAGATACTCGGAGATGGGAACGATAGCGTGCATCTCGATAGTGAATGGGGTGATCCCAGCACTCCCGATACTGACGGCTTTGTCAGTTATACGGCAGAGGTAAACAACGTTGAGGTGATACTCAAGATCGATGAGTCGGTGACGATCATCGAGTAGGCCGAGTAGAATACGCTTGGCGCTGTGAGGCCGAGCGAGACGCGTAACGACCGGGCCACTGCACTCTGCAGTGGCCCGTCTGCGTTCCGGCGGTACCGTTATACTTCGATGCCTTGCACGTTAACCACCACAGATGAAGGAACTCTGACCATGGCGACCGGTGTTGCAACCTGGCGCGACCGCTTCGAACGACTGCGTGCCAACAAGCTGTTCGAGACCGCGGTCATCGCCATCATCATCCTCTCGGCGCTGCTGATCGGCGCCAAGACCTACGAGGAGACCAGCCGCTTCGAACAGTGGCTGCTGCGGCTGGATGTGGCGGTCACTGTGTTCTTCCTGGTGGAGATCCTGATTCGCATGGCGGCGGAGAAGCGCCTGCGCAACTTCTTCCGCCAGGGGTGGAATGTCTTCGACTTTTTGATCGTCACCGCCAGCCTGATCCCGCTGGATGACTCGGAGATGGTGCTGCTGGCTCGCCTGCTGCGCATCTTCCGGGTGCTACGCTTGGTGTCGATGATCCCCGAGCTGCGCATGCTGATGGCAGCGCTGGTCAAGTCGATTCCGCGCATGGGCTATGTGGCGCTGCTGATGTTCATCATCTTCTACATCTATGCGGCCATCGGCAGCTTCCTGTTCGCCGATGTGGACGACTTCCTGTGGCGCAATATCGCCACCGCCATGCTCACGCTGTTCCGCATTGCCACCTTCGAGGACTGGACCGACGTGATGTATGCCACCCAGGAGGTGTATGCCTGGAGCTGGCTCTACTACCTGACGTTTATCTTCCTGACCGCCTTCATCTTTCTCAATATGATGATCGGCATCGTGCTCGACGTGATGCAGAAGGAGAGCGTGCAGATGGAGATCGAGAGCGGGGAGGGGGAGGCCGCCGAGCTCCATGGCCTGCGGGACGATGTGCGCGAATTGCGAGAGCAGCTCTCGCGCATGGAGGGACTGCTTGAGCGGCGGAGTTGACAACGCGCCTCAGGACTGATTCTCTAGGGGCATGAACCAGACCATGTACGACCTCGACCTACGACTACTAGCGCTAGCCTGAGCGCCGGCGATGCCGCCTGCATCGCCGAGTCACTGCTCCCCCGCTGGAGCCCCGGTCGTCAAGAGGTCGTACCATGTCAATCACCCCCGTCACCACATGCTGTTATACCCCCTGTTTCCCGGTCGTCCCGGTATCGCCCCGCTGGGTTGATGCCCGTCGTCCCGTGATCCTTCGTGCAGCGCCCCGATCGCCTTGTGGCCATCGGGGCGTTGTCGTTTCCGAACGCCAGTACGCCTGATGCCCCCATATCCAGAGGAGAACGCCGCCATGATGCTCGATAACCCTGCCGCCAAGTACCGCCCCTTCGTAGCCGTGGATCTGCCCGATCGCCAGTGGCCCAGCCGCCGCATCGAGCAGCCGCCGATCTGGACCAGCGTCGATCTGCGTGATGGCAACCAGTCGCTGATCGATCCCATGGACCAGGAGCGCAAGCAGCGCCTCTTCGACCTGCTGGTGAAGATCGGCTTCAAGGAGATCGAGGTGGGCTTCCCCTCGGCCTCCCAGACCGACTACGACTTCGTGCGTTCGCTGATCGAGGAGAACCGCATCCCCGGTGATGTCACCATCCAGGTGCTCACCCAGGCCCGCGACCATCTGATCGATCGCACCTTCGAGGCGCTCGAGGGGGTGAAGAGCGCCATCGTTCACGTCTACAACGCCACCGACCCGATGTTCCGGCGCGTGGTGTTCGGGGTCGACAAGCCCCAGTGCATCCAGATCGCCGTGGACGCCACCACGCGCATCAAGCAGCGCATGGAGGAGGCGTCCGAGACCAACTGGACCTTCCAGTACTCCCCGGAGCTGTTCACCACCACCGAGATGGACTTCGCCAAGGAGATCGTCGAGACGGTGATGGATACCTTCGGTGCCTCTGCCGAGAAGCCGATGATCGTCAACCTGCCGGCCACGGTGGAGGTGGGCACCCCCAATAACTATGCCGACCAGATCGAGTGGTTCTGCCGCAATATCAAGAACCGTGAGGCGCTGATCGTCAGCGTGCACCCGCATAACGACCGTGGCACCGGGGTGGCCGCCGCCGAGATGACCCTGATGGCCGGCGCCGACCGCGTGGAGGGCACCCTGTTCGGCAACGGCGAGCGTACCGGCAACGTCGACCTCGTGACCCTGGCGATGAACATGTACACCCAGGGGGTGCATCCGGGGCTCGACTTCTCCAATATCACTCCGATCATGCGGGAGGTGGAGTACTGCAACCAGCTGCCGGTCCATCCGCGTCACCCCTATGTGGGCGACCTGGTGTTCACCGCCTTCTCCGGCTCCCACCAGGATGCCATCAAGAAGGGCATGGCCGAACGTCGCGCCAATCCGGATGCCATCTGGGACGTTCCCTACCTGCCCATCGACCCGCTGGATGTGGGCCGCAGCTACGAGGCGGTGATCCGCGTCAACAGCCAGTCCGGCAAGGGCGGGGTCTCCTATCTGCTGGAGCAGGAGCACGGCATCGAGCTGCCGCGTCGTCTCTCCATCGAGTTCAGCCAGGTGGTGCAGGAGGTGGCCGATCGCACCGGCAAGGAGATTACCGCTCAGATGATCTACCAGGCCTTCTGCGACGAGTATCTCGAGCAGACCTCACCCTTCGGCCTGGTCAGCCACCGTCTCTCCTCGGAGCCCGATAGCCCGACGGTCACCCTGGAGGCGACCATCGAGGAGCACGGCGAGCGCCGCACCATCCAGGGGCAGGGCAACGGGCCGCTGGCCGCCTTTATCCGGGCCATGGCGGCCGCCGGTCACGATGTGGAGATCATCGACTATCACGAGCACTCCCGCGGCCAGGGCTCCGATGCCGAGGCGATCGCCTACGTGGAGGTGCGCATCGACGGCGAATCGGTCTTCGGCGTGGGCACCGACGAGAGCATCACCAGTGCCTCGATCAAGGGGGTGATGAGCGCCATCAACCGCAAGCTCTCCACCCAGGCGCCCGCGGCGAACGTCACCGCGGCCACCCTTGCGTGAAGAGCATCCTGTAGGAGCCCGACTCGTCGGGCGATTGGCGCCGCAGGCGCCCGGCGGTGTCATTCAGGGATGATAGCTGCTGCCGAGGACGCCCAATGAATTGGGCTCCTACAAGGGTGTCTTGCTCCCTTCGCCGGGAATTTCCCTGACCAGCCGCGGCATCAGAAAGCCCGGCAGCACGTCCCTGAGGCCCGCGACCAGTTCGCGGGCCTCGTCGTCTGGTACGTCGAAGTGCGCGGCGCCGGCCACCGGGTCGAGCACATGCAGGTAGTAGGGCAGCACGCCGGCCTCGAAGAGCCGTTCGGAGAGGGCGGCCAGTGCCTCGACCGTGTCATTCACCCCGCGCAGCAGCACGCTCTGGTTGAGCAGGGTCACGCCGGCATCGCTCAGGCGGCGGCAGGCGGCGATCACGGCCTCGTCGATCTCGTTGGCATGGTTGATATGCAGCACCACCACCCTCTGCAGGCGTGTGGCGCCGAGCCAGCCGAGCAGCTCGGCGTCGATGCGCTCGGGAATGACCACCGGAAGGCGGGTATGGATGCGTAGGCGCTTGAGGTGGGGAATGGCCTCCAGGCGCTCGATCAACCAGGCGAGACGACGGTCGCTGGTCGCCAGGGGGTCACCGCCGGAGAGGATCGCCTCGGTGATCGAGGAGTCATCACGCAGGGTGTCGAGGCTGGCCTCCCACTGTGCCATGGAGGGGGAATTCTCGGCATAGGGGAAGTGGCGCCTGAAGCAGTAGCGGCAGTTGACCGCGCAGGCGGGGCTGGTGATCAGCAGCACGCGGCCGTGATACTTGTGAATCAGCCCCTTGGCCGGGGTGTGGGCGGCCTCTTCCAGCGGGTCGGCGACATAGCCGGGGGTGGGGCGCGCCTCTTCGCCCAGCGGCAGCACCTGGCGCAGCAGGGGGTCGTCGGGGTCACCGGGGCGCATGCGTGCCAGGAAGGCCTCGGGCACGCGCACCTCGAAGAGCCCATGACCCGCCTCGGCACCGGGTAGCCAGTGCTCATTCAGTCCCAGGCGTCGGCAGAGCTCGCGCGGGTCACGGATGGCGCCAGACAGCTGCGCCTGCCAGGCGGGTGGGAGCGAAAGTGGCGACGCTTCTTCGCTCGAGGCTGATCCGGCGACAGGCCCCGGCGCCTCTCGCTGTGAACGGTTCTGACTGCTCTCTTCGCTTTCGTCGTGGCGCTGCAAAGGGGCGGGGCTTCGGGTTATCATGCTGTCACCAGTCAATGCGAACGAGGCGCTGACCGTTCTGGCCTGCCTCGTCGAAAATCGTTTCCCAGCGCGCCGCGGGGTCTCCGTGGGCGCGCTCGACCATGAGTGAGTGAAGATGGCTAACTATTCTACCAACGAATTCAAGGGCGGTCTGAAGGTGATGCTGGACGGCGATCCCTGCTCGATCGTCGAGAACGAGTTCGTCAAGCCCGGCAAGGGGCAGGCATTCAACCGCGTCAAGCTGCGCAACCTGATGACCGGCCGCGTCTGGGAGCGTACCTTCAAGTCCGGCGAGAGCCTGGAAGGCGCCGATGTCCTGGATCTGGACATGGAGTACCTCTATAACGATGGCGAGATGTGGTACTTCATGAAGACCGACGGCTCCTTCGAGCAGTACCCGGTGGAGAAGAAGGCCCTGGGCGACACCGAGAAGTGGCTCAAGGAGCAGGTGGTCTACACCATCACGCTGTGGAACGACAACGCGATCAGCGTGACCCCGCCCAACTTCATCGAGCTCGAGGTCACCGAGACCGACCCCGGCCTCAAGGGCGACACCGCCCAGGGCGGTTCCAAGCCGGCCACGCTCTCCTCCGGCGCCGTGGTGCGTGTGCCGCTGTTTATCAACGAGGGTGAGGTGCTGAAGGTGGATACGCGTAGCGGTGAGTACGTCAGCCGGGCTTGATCTCTCGACGACACGTCTGTAGACGACCTCCCGTAGGAGCGCGATTCATCGCGCGATTGGCGCCGAAGGCGACCAGCTGCGGCCTCCGTCAATCGCCCGACAAGTCGGGCTCCTACAACGGATGAGGTAACGCCTTACCCGCAGGAGCCCGCTGTATCAGGCGAATTCCTCCCTCCCTGGGTGTACTCACCATGTCAGTTATCGATTGGCAGCCTACTGCCACTATGGCGACCCTGCGCGAGCGGGCTCGTCTGCTGGCCGAGGTGCGCGGCTTCTTCGCCGCGCGCGGTGTGCTCGAGGTGGAAACGCCGGTGCTGGGCCACGGCGGCAGCACCGACCTGCACCTGGCCTCGCTCTCGGCCGCGGCCACCACGCCCGCCGGCCGCGAGCGCCTGTGGCTGCAGACCTCGCCGGAATTTCCCATGAAGCGGCTGCTGGCGGCGGGGGCGGGGCCGATCTTCCAGCTGGCCCGCTGTTTCCGTGATGGCGAGGTCGGGCGGCGCCATAACCTCGAGTTCACCATGCTGGAGTGGTATCGCCCTGGCATGTCCCTCGAAGGGCTGATCGAGGAGACCGCGGAGCTGGTGAGGTGCGTGCTGGGGCGAGAACCTGGGGATACCCTGGGCCCGCTGCGTCATCGCCGCTACCGCGAGCTGTTTCGTGAGTACCTCGCCATCGACCCCTTTCGTGTGGCGCTGCCCGAGCTGCGCCGCCTGGCCGAGGAGAGGGGCGGGCTCGAGATGACTGATGCCAGCCGCGACGACTGCCTGGACCTGTTGATAAGCCTCGAGATCGAGCCGCATCTGGGGCGGGGCGCCATCGATGTGGTGGTGGACTATCCGGCCAGCCAGGCGGCCCTGGCGCGGCGTCACCGCGACCCGGAGGATGGTGAGTGGGTGGCCTCGCGCTTCGAGCTCTATCTCGAGGGACTGGAGCTGGCCAACGGCTACGATGAGCTGACCGATGGTGAGGAGCAGGCGGCGCGCTTTGCCGAGGACAACGCTGCCCGGCGGGCGGCGGGGCTGCCCGAGGTCACGGTCGATCGGCGGCTGTTGGCGGCGCTGGAGCACGGCATGCCAGAGGGGAGCGGTGTTGCGCTCGGCATCGATCGGCTGATCCAGCTGGCGCTGGGCAAGGAGAGCGTGGCGGAGGTCATGGCCTTCGCCACGCCGCGCTGTTAGAGGTGCGAGGACAGGGCGCCGGGGGTAAGTCGAAGCGGAGGTCCTATGCCATGGATGGCATCGGTAGCGCCCAGGGATGGGTTCACAGCGCCTCCGCGGAGACTTAACGCCGGGAAAGCCCTGATACTAGTGATTCAGCTCACCCAGCGAGTCTCCCATCTGCACCTTGGCGCCAGGGTCGAGCCTGTCGGCGAAGGTGACCGGTTCGGCGAAGGCCATCACCACCGTGGAGCCAAGTTTGAAGCGGCCCATCTCCTGGCCCTTCTCCAGGCGCACCGGGGTATCGAAGCGTATGCGCTGCACCTCGCCATGGGGCAGGGGCGTGATCTGGCCGGCCCATACGGTTTCGATGGCGGCGACGATCATCGCGCCCACCAGTACCATGGCCATGGGGCCGTGCTCGGTATCGAAGTGGCACACCAGGCGTTCGTTGCGGGCGAAAAGGCCCGGCACATGCTCGGTGGTGGCGGCGTTGACCGAGAACAGCCGGCCCGGCACGTAGACCATCTCGGTCAGGGTGCCGGAAAGTGGCATATGCACTCGGTGATAGTCGCTGGGCGACAGATAGATGGTGGCGAAGCTGCCGCCGAGATAGCGGGTTGCGGCCTCGGTGTCGCCGCCCAGCAGCGCCTCGGCCGAGAAGCGATGCCCCTTGGCCTGCAGCAGCTGGCCCGCCTCGATGGCCCCGAACTGCGACAGCCGGCCGTCGGCGGGGCTGGCCACGCCCTCGCCGATGGGCCGTGCGTCGTCCTTCAGCGCCCGGGTGAAGAAGTCGTTGAAGGTGGCATAGGCGGTCGGGTCGGGCTCGGCGGCTTCGGCCATGTCCACCCCGAAGCGGCGGATAAAGGCACGCACCAGGGTGTTCCTGAGCGTGGGCTGGCGACATTCGGCCAGCCGGCCCACCAGCCGCGAGAGCAGGT
This sequence comes from Halomonas sp. LES1, assembly GCF_031846005.1. NCBI lineage: Bacteria > Pseudomonadati > Pseudomonadota > Gammaproteobacteria > Oceanospirillales > Halomonadaceae > Halomonas > Halomonas sp. LES1. The sequence continues at coordinate 97,587 of NZ_JAVRGC010000010.1, read as the reverse complement.
GGTGGGGCACGGGGTACTGGATCAGGGCAAATAGCTTGGCTAGGGACACTATGTGAGGATTCTCGTGGTTGGGAGATATACGTTTGGAGCTGGAAGAGCGCCGTTTCGCTGCTCCCTCGGGGTCTGATCCCGAGGGAGGCTACCGCTACCCCGAGGGGCCGGCCTACTTCTCGATGGGGCTATCGTCGCGATTGCCCCACTCCTTCCAGGAGCCGGCATAGGCGCGGATTCGGTCGAAGCCCAGTGCCCTGCCCACCAGCCAGGTGAAGCCGCTGCGGTGGTGGCTCTGGCAGTGGGTGGCCACCTCCATGTCCGGGGTCAGCCCCAGGGCCTCGAGCTCGGTGATCAGCTCGGCATAGTCGCGCAGTCGCAGGCCGCGTTCGGGGTCCATGGCCTGGGTCCACTCCAGGTTGACCGCCCCGGGGATATGGCCGAGATGCTTGTTGTCACCCTTCTCGCCGCGGTACTCCGCGGGTGAGCGGGCATCCCATACCGCGAATCCCTTCTCGCCGAGACGCTCGGCGATCTCATCGCGTTCGATCAGCACCTCGGGGGTGAGGAGCACAGCCTCATAATCGCTGGGCGTGGGGGCGCTGGCCTCGGTGGCGAGCGGCTGGTCCGCGGCACGCCAGGCATGAATGCCGCCGTTGAGGTAGGAGTAGCGAGTATGGCCGATCAGTTCCAGGGTCCACAGCAGCCGGCCCGCCCAGCCGCCGCCTTCGTCATCATAGGCCACCACATGGGTATCACGCGTCAGGCCGAGGTCACTGAACAGTGCCGAGAGCTGCTCGACACTGGGCTCGCGGTTCGGGACCTCGCCGTCGCCGCGCATCAGCCGAGCCTTGTCGAGGAACACGGCACCGGGGACATGACCCTCGGTATAGCTGTCGCCGCGCATGGGCACGTCGATGATCAGCAGCGACGGGTCATCCAGGTGCTCGGCGAGTTGCTCCGGTTCGACGATCAGCGGTAGCAGGTTGGCTTCTGAACTCATGGGACTCTCCTTCTATGACAGGTCCACTCAGCTCACTTCCAGGGAATCGAGGATGCGCCGGTAGCTGGCGAATCGCTCGGGATGGATCTCTTCACGCTCCACCGCGGCGAGCAGGGCACAGCCCGGCTCCTGGCGGTGGCGGCAGTCGCGAAAGCGACACTGGCCGAGATAGGGGCGAAACTCGATGAAACCCTCGGTGACCTGCCGTTCGGTCAGGTGGCCGAGGCCGAACTCGCGAATCCCCGGGGAGTCGATCAGCTCGGCCCCCTCGGCGCGGGGCAGCCGGTAGAGCCGCGCGGTGGTGGTGGTATGGGTGCCCTTGCGAGAATCCTTCGACAGGTCACCGATACGCAGCCCCTCGTCGGGGAGCAGGCGGTCGATCAGTGACGACTTGCCCACACCGCTCTGCCCCACGAACACCGAGGTGCGGCCGGCCAGCCGCGACAGCAGGCTCGCCAGGCCATCCTCGCGGGCGGTGGTGGTGGCCACCACCGGATAGCCGAGTGCCGCGTAGCGCTGCAGCAGTGCCATCAGCTCGCCGCCGCCGTCGGGTAGCAGGTCAACCTTGTTGAGCACCAGCACGGGGGGGATGCCGGTGGCCTCGGCGGCCACCAGGTAGCGGTCGATCAGATTGGGGTGGGGCTCGGGCTCCACCGCGAAGACGACCAGGATCTGGTCGATATTGGCCGCCACCGGCTTGAGCTGGCCCCGGGCGTCGGGTCGCTCCAGCACGTTGTCGCGCTCACCGCGGGCGACCACCACCCCCTCCACGATGCGCCCCTCGGTATCCGTTCTGCCGCGCCAGATCACCCGGTCGCCGGTGACCAGGCCATCGAGGTTGGCGCGCAGATGGCAGCGTATCGATTCGTCGTCGGCGTTCGGCCGCACGTCCAGGGTGCGGCCGAAGTGGGCCATCACCCGTCCCGGCTGCTCGGCGCCGTAGTCGCCGGCGGTGAGCAGCGCCTCTTCCTGGACATCGTGCCGGGTGGCGCGCGCGGCGCGCTCGGCCTGTATCTTCTCGATACGCCAGCGTTGCTGGCGACTCAGCTTGCGTTTGCTCATGGGGCCCTGATGCTCGGTACAATGATGGCATTGTACTCATCCATGACGCCGGCTGTCGCGAGGTTGCGAGTCGGCCCCCGCAGGAGAAGGTGTTTCCATGAGCGCGAACGCGTCAGTGCAAGACGACAAGCAGAACTCCCGTAGCCAGCGTCTGGTCTGGATCGACCTGGAGATGACCGGCCTCGACCCGAACAGGGAGCGGATCATCGAGGTGGCCACCCTGGTCACCGATGCCGAGCTCAATGTGGTCGCCGAAGGGCCGGTGATCGCGGTCAAGCAGCCGGATAGCCTGCTCGAGGGGATGGATGCGTGGTGTACCCGAACCCACGGCGAGTCGGGGCTGACCGCGCGCGTGCAGGCGAGCGAGGTGGATACCGCCGAGGCCGAGCGGCGCACCCTGGCGTTCCTGCAGGAGCATGTCGAGCCCGGCAGCTCGCCGATGTGTGGCAACAGCATCCACCAGGACCGTCGCTTCCTTGAGCGTGAGATGCCCGAGCTGCTGGCCTTCTTCCACTACCGCAACCTCGATGTCTCCACCCTCAAGGAGCTGGCCAAGCGCTGGAATCCCGGCGCCCTGGCGGGCTTCAGCAAGCGCAATGTGCACCTGGCCATGGATGACATCAAGGAGTCCATCGCCGAACTGGCCCACTATCGCAATACTTTTCTGCGCCTGCAGGGGAAGCAGGGCGATGAGGAGGAGTAACCGGGCCATGTCCGGAGGGGGGCAGCGCTTGGCTGCGCTGAGTTTTTTCCTGGCCTTGGCCGGCCTCATGGTGCCCCCACCAAGGACGCCACCGAGGCATATCGCTTGCTCTCGGGGGAGATTGAACATTGCTGTCTCTTGAACATTTTTTTGTCATAGGGCCAGAGCCTGACAAGATGATTTCCGGTCAGTATGACCCCAGGATGGTCGCACTGTCGTTGGTGATTGCCATCGGGGCATCTTATATGGCCCTTACATTAGCTGCTGCGGCCAGGCGCAGTCAGGCTTCGATCATGCAGAGGTTGCACCTGGCCAGTGGTTCAGTATCGCTGGGTCTGGGCATCTGGTCGATGCACTTTATCGGCATGCTCGCCTTCCAGATGCCGACCCATGTTCATTATCATCCGAGCATTACTGCGCTGTCGGCGGTGCCCAGCCTGATTGCGTCCTGGGTCACGCTCAGCATGCTGTCTCGCTATGAGCTGACAGGTGCCAGGCTGATAGTCGGCGGCCTGGCCGTTGGTGCGGGGGTTGGCGCCATGCACTACCTCGGGATGGCGGCCATGGAAATTGGACCATCCCTGCGCTATGACCCGGTCCTGTTCACTGTCTCTCTTGTCGTGGCAGTGGCCTTGGGCACTCTCGCCCTGTGGGTCAGCTTCGGACTCCGTTACCAGCGACTCCTGAAAGGCTACAAGCGCCGTCTCTTGGCTGGCATCATCATGGGCCTGGCCATTGGTGGCATGCACTATATTGCCATGGAAGCCGCTCGCTTTATCGGTACTCCGGCAGAAGACATCCAGCCTGGCGACCAATCTCATATAGTATTGGCACTCATTATCGCGTTTACCACCATAGGCTTTAGCCTGCTGGCCGCCAGCGTCAATGCCCTCGCTCGGTATCGCAGCCTGTTTCGCCATAGCCGGGCAGTTGCCAACGAGTTGCGGGCGACGATAGGCGCAGCAGTTGACGGAATTATCAAGATTTCAGACCAGGGTATCGTGCTGAGTTTCAATGAGTCAGCAGAGCGCATGCTCGGCTATCGAGCTGAAGAGGTGATTGGCCAAAATGTCAACATCCTGATGCCCACCCCCCATCGAGATGCCCACGACGACTATCTGGCCCACTACCTACATACGGGAGAGCGCAAGATTATCGGCACTGGCCGGCGAGTCGAGGCGCTGCACAAGGACGGTTACCAGGTGCCGGTGCGGCTTGCAATTGGTGAGGCGCGCACGGATGGCCAGAGCATCTTCGTGGGTTTTCTCACAGATATCTCCGAGCGGGTGCGTATGGAGAGTGAGCTGCGACAGGCCAAGGAGGCAGCGGAACAGGCTGCCGAGGCAAAGAGTCGATTTCTGGCCAATATGAGCCACGAGATACGTACCCCTATGAACGCCATCATTGGCTTCACTGATCTGCTGCTCGAAACCACTCTGGACAGGTCGCAAACAAAGCATCTGGACATTATCAAGAGTTCCGCTAGCACACTGCTGACCCATCTCAATGATATTCTCGACACTGCCAAGCTGGATGGCCGGCATACGATTCTGGAAGACAATGATTTCTCCTTTCATGGCCTCTGTGAGCAGATTGTGGCGAGCCAGTCTCTTGACGCTCATCGCAAAGGCCTCTATCTAGAGCTTGACTATCAGGCTCCCGAGTTCTTTCGTGGCGATCCCCTGAGAATCCAGCAGATCATACTGAATCTGGTCAGTAATGCCGTGAAGTTTACGAGTAGTGGCGGTGTGACTCTGCAGGTACGTCAGACGAAGTCAAGTGGTGTCACCCTGGAAGTGAGGGATACCGGTATCGGTATTGACGCTGATCGTATCGATACGATCTTCGACCCCTTCGTCCAGGCCGATGCCAGCATGACGCGACGGTTTGGCGGCACTGGCCTGGGGACAACCATCGCCAGACAGCTAACCGAACTGATGGGTGGGCAGATCACAGTGAATAGTACCCCGGGTATCGGTACCTGCTTTCACCTTGATCTGCCGATTCTCCCAGGCAGGGCAGTGGCCACCAGTCCTGCACCCGACCAGGAGACGCCTCTGCCGCCACTGAGGGTGTTGGTGGCGGACGATGTGCCTCAGAATCTGGAGCTGCTCAAGACCCTGCTCGAAAAACGTGAACATAAAGTGGTGACCGCCAGTGATGGCGACCAGGCGGTGCAACATTACAAGGAACAGCCTTTTGACGTGGTGCTGATGGACATTCAGATGCCCGGTATGAATGGGCATGAGGCAACCCAGGCTATCCGGCAGTATGATGCCGAGCGGAACCGACCTCGTACCCCGATCATTGCGTTGACTGCCAGCGTGCTGGAAGATGACCGACGCACTGCCATCGATGCAGGCATGGACGGTTTTGCGATCAAGCCTATCAACATTCCTGAGCTGACCGGGGAAATCGCGAGTCAACTGGGTTGGCAAGCCGTTACACCCAAGGCAATGGCTGCTCTGAATGCCGTTGTCGTGGATGAGACGCTTATTGACCAGCTCTGGCCCAACCGCGTTGCCCACTTGCGCGCGGCCAAGGCGTTTTTACTATCACCCCAAAGCCAACCGGACACCCTGCGGCAGGAGCCTTCTGCTGACATGGTTCGAGAGCACACTCATCGTATGCGTGGCACTTCAGCTAACCTTGGCTTCATCGAGCTGGCTCATGCTCTGGCCGCCATCGAACTGACTCTTGAGCGGGGCGAATCGGTCACTGTCCTGCAGTGGCAGCAACTGAAAAAGCACTTCACGGCTGTCCTTCAATGGCTTAACTATCAGTCCTGCAGCGTGGACGTGGAATTGCCAAGTGAGATGGCACTCTCCGAATCGACCGACCTCGATCAACTCATCGTACAGTTGAGTCAGGGGGAATTGCCAGATCAGGCACCGGCGCTGGTAGGTTCGATCCTGACCGGTGCTGAATGCAAGGCAGCGCTTGAGGCACTTGATGGCTTCGAGCCGGAAAGGGTTGCTCAACTACTGATCCAGTACCGCGATACTCGCTAAGGACATTCATGCTGACCGCCACCCCAACACTGCTGCTGGTCGACGACGAGCCTGCCAACCTGCAGGTGTTGCGCACGATCTTGTCAGACCAGTATCGCCTGTTGTTTGCGCGGGATGGCAATCGAGCCCTTCACCTTGCTCGTATCGAGAGCCCTGACCTGATCCTTCTAGATGTAATGATGCCGGGACTTACCGGTTATGACGTGTGCAAGACTCTCAAGGGGGATGACTCCACAAGGCGTATCCCCGTGATTTTTGTAACAGCCTTGTCTGATGCGAAGGACGAGGCGCACGGCTTTGATCTGGGGGCGGTGGACTACATTACCAAGCCGGTCAGTACTCCAGTCGTTCACGCACGCGTCAAGAACCATCTGTCACTGGTGCAGGTGGATGAGCTGGTAGCGACCCGTCTCGCTATTGTGCAGAGACTCGGGCGGGCAGCGGAATACAAGGATAATGAAACCGGGCTCCATGTCATTCGCATGAGCCATTACTCACGGCTGATCGCGATCTCGGCTGGGCTTGGCAAGGCCTGGGCCGAGATCCTGCTCAATGCTTCTCCCATGCATGACGTGGGTAAGATTGGCATTCCCGATGCAATCCTGCAGAAGCCAGGCAGGCTGGATGCCGAAGAGTGGGCCACCATGCAGCGTCATACCGAGATTGGAGCCGAAATCATCGGCGAAGATGGGTCTGCGCTATTGGACATGGCTCGGGAAGTGGCGCTTTGCCATCATGAGAAGTGGGATGGTAGCGGCTACCCGCGGGGGTTGGCCGGTGAGGATATTCCGCTCGCTGCGCGCATCGTGGCCATTGCCGATGTCTTCGACGCGCTCACCAGTGTGCGCCCCTACAAGCAGGCCTGGTCGGTCGAGCAGGCAATCCACTTGATTCGGGAGCAAGCTGGCAAGCATTTTGATCCTGCCTTGGTGGAAGCTTTCTTTCGTTGTCTGCCGGAGATTCTTCAACTTCGAGACCGGTGGCATGACCAAACAGCGGAGTGACTCCAGCGTCGAACCAAAGTCCCCATCGCTTGTTACTTTAATGCCGCCAGGATAGACGGGGGGGTAGCTGCGCGCAGAGGGATAAGACCCGAAAGCCACCTTGATCACAAGACATTGGTGGCCGCTTACGGCTTACGGCTTACGGCTTACGGCAATCAGTTCCCGGCGTTTTTCCCGCTGGCGGGCGAGGGCCCAGCGCACATGTTCGCGGACGAGGTCGGAGGGGTAGGGCAGGCGTGCTCTCAGCGCCGCCTCGATGGCCTCGCTCCAGGGGGCGTTACCCAGCCCCACGGCGAGGTTACGCAGCCAGCGCTCGTAGCCGATGCGGCGGATCGGGCTGCCGGCGGTCTTCTCCAGAAATTCCTCCTCACCCCAGGCGAATAGCGAGAGCAGGCTGGCGCGGTCGAGGTCGTGGCGCGGCGAGAAGTCCCTCTCGGCGGTGGGCGTGGTAAAGCGCGTGAAGGGACAGACCAGCTGACAGTCGTCACAGCCGAACACCCGGTTGCCCATCGCCTCGCGATAGTGCTCGGGAATCGCACCGAACAGCTCGATGGTCAGGTAGGAGATGCAGGCCCGGGCGTCGACCACCCGATCCTCGACGATGGCGCCGGTGGGGCAGGCGGTGCGGCAGGCGCTGCAGCTGCCGCAGTGCTCGCCGGCAAAGGGCTCATCCGCCGGCAGCGGCAGGTCGGTATACAGCTCACCCAGAAAGAACAGCGAGCCGGCCTGTGGATTGATCATCATGGCATTCTTGCCCACCCAGCCGAGACCCGCCTTGCGCGCCAGTGCCCGCTCCATGACCGGCGCCGAGTCGACGAAGGCACGGTAGCCGAAGGGGCCCACCTCGGCCTCGATCCACTTGGCCAGGGTCGCCAGGCGCTTGCGCATCAGCTTGTGATAGTCACGGCCGGTGGCGTAGCGCGACACATAGGCCGTCTGCGGACTCGCCAGGGTGGTCAGGGTCTCGACCTCGGCGGGCAGATAGTCCAGCCGCACACTGATCACTCGCACGGTGCCGGGCACCAGCTCGTCGGGGCGCGTGCGCTTGGTGCCGTGCTTGGCCATGAAGCCCATCTCGCCATGCCGGCCAGCCGCCAGCCAGCGCTCCAGACGCGCCTCATCCTCGCTGAGGTCGATATCGGTAATGCCAAGCTGCTGGAAGCCGAGCTCGCTCCCCCAGGCCTTGATACGCTGGGCCAGGGCGTGCGGGTCGGGGGCGTCGTCGTGGAGAGACGAGGAGGACATGATCTCGAAAACACCGTGCAGGGGGCCTGCGCCACTTGGCGCGGGCCGCGAAGGCTTTACACTGTTCGATAAGGTCGTCTATCGAACTACTGCCATGATAAAGCATTGCCACCGGAGAGACACCGCATGACCGATGCCAGCCAGGGGCCCGGGGCAGGACTGCACCCGCTCTACCTCGCCGACCAGGTGCGTGAACTGGACCGGCGCACCATTGCCGGTGGCATCGCGGGCTTCGCCCTGATGCAGCGCGCCAGTGCCGCGGCCTGGCAGGTTCTCAGGCAGCACTGGCCCGAGGTTCGTTCGCTTACGGTGCTGTGTGGAGGGGGCAACAATGGCGGCGATGGCCATGTGCTGGCCGCCCTGGCCGCCGCCGAGGGGCTCACGGTGCAGCGCGTTCTGCTCAGGCCCGTCGATGAGTTGAGTGGCGATGCCCGCCTGGCCGCCGAGATGGCCACGGCGGCCGGCGTGGGCGCCGAACCCTGGACGCCCGGCATAAGGCTTACCGGGGAGTTGGTGATCGATGCCCTGCTGGGGACCGGGCTTGCCGGCGAGGTGCGCGGTGCCTTTCGTGAGGCGATCGCGGCGGTCAATGCCAGCGGCAGGCCGGTGCTGGCCCTCGATATTCCCTCGGGGCTGCACGCCGATACCGGTGCGGTGCTCGGCGACGCGGTGCTGGCGGCTACCACCGTGACCTTTATCGGCGACAAGCTGGGGCTGCATATCGGTGCGGCGGCGGAGCATGTCGGTGAGCTCTGCTTTCGGGATCTGGGGGTGGAGGCCCTGGCCGAGACGGACCTGGTACCGGCAGCGCACCTGCTCGACACGGGGCTGGCGGCTGCCTGGCTGCCGGCGCGGCGGCGTACCGCCCACAAGGGCGACTGTGGCCATGCGCTGGTGCTGGGGGGCGCGCCCGGTTTCGGTGGCGCGGCGCTGCTGGCCGCCGAGGCCTGTGCACGGCTGGGGGCCGGCAAGATCAGCCTGGCCACCGCGCCGGCGCATGTTGCCGCCAGCCTGGTGCGTCGTCCCGAGGTGATGGCCCATGGCATTCGTGGCGCCACCGATCTCGGCCAGCTTCCCGCCCAGGCCGATGTGCTGGTGGTGGGGCCCGGCCTGGGGCAGGGCTGCTGGGGCCAGGGTGTGCTGCAGGCGGCGCTCGAGTCCGACAAGCCGCTGGTGGTGGATGCCGATGGACTCAATCTGCTGGCCGCCTACTTCGCCGGAGCCGAGGAGGGCATGGCGCCCCGCGACAACTGGATCCTGACCCCCCACCCCGGCGAGGCGGCCCGCCTGCTGGGCTGGCGTGTGGCCGAGATCGAGGCGGACCGTCGTGCGGCCGTGGTGGCCCTGCGCGAGCGTTTCGGCGGGGTGGTGGTTCTCAAGGGGGCGGGCAGCCTGATCTCGGGCCCCGAGGGGGTCGCGGTCTGCCCCTTCGGCAACCCCGGCATGGCCAGCGGTGGCATGGGGGATGTGCTCTCCGGGATGCTCGGTGCCCTGCTGGCCCAGGGGGTGCCGCTGGAGATCGCCGCCCGATTGGGGGTGCTGGTACACGCCAGGGCCGCGGATCTGGCCGCGGCAGACGCCGGAGAGCGTGGTCTGCTGGCCGGTGATCTGGCATCCTATGCGCGAATTCTGGTCAACCCGGCCGGGTATGATGGCGACGAGTGATGGCAAGAGCGAGGACGATGCGGCTGCGACTCGATGATGAAGCGTGCCAGGTGGGCCTGGGGGAGTGCCTGGGGCGTGCCCTGGAGGGGCGTGGGCGGGTCTATCTCGTCGGCGAGCTGGGAGCCGGCAAGACGACCCTGGCCCGCGGCGTGTTACGTGCCTATGGTCATCGCGGCGCGGTGAAGAGCCCGACCTATACCCTGGTGGAGCCCTACGAACTCGATGGCAAGCGGGTCTATCACTTCGACCTCTATCGTCTGGGTGACCCCGAGGAGCTCGAGTTCATCGGCGGCCGAGACCTGCTGGGGGATGATGCCTTGAGTCTGATCGAGTGGCCGGTTCGTGGTGAGGGCTGGTTGCCCGGTCCCGACCTGCGCATCGAGCTTGGCGTGGTGGGAGAGGGCCGCGAGGCGGTGCTGGAGGCACATAGTGCCCATGGCGAAGCGGCACTCGCTCGCCTGGCCGCCATGCCCGCCGTCACCGAGTGGTGTCGCGCGGCCAAGCCCGGAGAGGGGGCCACCTGATGCGACCAGCCATCCTGCATCGCCTGCTGGCGCTGAGCCTGTCGATGATGGCCCCTCTTGCCGCGGTTCAGGCCGGCGAGGTGGAGAACCTGCGGCTGTGGGCGGCGCCGGATCATGCGCGCCTGGTCTTCGACCTGGCCTCACCGACCCAGGCCAAGGTGTTCTCCCTCGACAATCCGCGGCGGCTGGTGATCGATCTGGACGACAGCCGCATGCAGGCCGACCTCGACGGACTCGACCTGACCGGCAGTGCCATCAGCCGTATCCGCTCCGGCGTTCGCGAAGGGAACGACCTGCGCGTGGTGCTGGACCTGGAGCGCGAGGTGGCACCTCGCCACTTCGTCCTGGCGCCCAACAATCAGTATGGACATCGACTGGTGGTGGATCTGGAGTACCCCGGCGAGAGCGCCGTGGAGGACCCCATCGATCCCATCGAGGCGATGATCCGCGAGCAGGAGATCGCCGCCAAGCGTGCCCAGGCCCAGGTCGACCTCGGCGGCAGCTCGGTAGTGCCCGAGCCCGAGGCGGTGGTCCAGCCGGCTCAGCCGCATCCCAAGCGCGATATCATCATCGCCATCGACGCCGGCCATGGCGGCGAGGACCCCGGCGCCATCGGCCCCTCGGGTACCCTCGAGAAGGACGTGGTGCTGCAGATCGCCAAGCGCCTCCAGCAGCGAGTCAATGCGGCCGAGGGATTCCGTGCGGTGATGATCCGCGACAGCGACTACTACGTGGGGCTGCGCCAGCGCACCCATATCGCGCGTGAGCAGAAGGCGGACTTCTTCGTCTCCATTCATGCCGATGCCTTTCACAGTCCGCGCCCCAACGGCAGTTCGGTCTTTGCGCTCTCCCAGCGTGGGGCCACCTCCGAGACCGCCCAGTGGCTGGCCGAGAGCGAGAACAAGGCCGACCTGATCGGCGGTGTGGATGGCAATCTCTCGCTCAAGGACAAGGACGAGGTGCTGCGCGGCGTGCTGCTCGACCTGACCATGACCGCGACCCTCAACGACTCCCTCTCCATCGGGGGACAGGTGCTGGATCGCATGGGGCGCGTCAACCGGCTGCACAAGCCTCGGGTGGAGCAGGCCGGTTTCGTGGTGCTCAAGTCGCCGGATATCCCGTCGCTGCTGGTCGAGACCGGCTTTATCTCCAACCCCCAGGAGGAGCGTCGCCTACTCGACCCCGCCCACCAGGAGAAGATGGCCCGAGCCATCTTCTCGGGCGTCGAGGAGCATTTCCGCACCAACCCGCCCCCGGCCAGCCTGCTGGCCTGGCAGCGTGACAACGGGCGAAGCACCGCCGGCGACGAGTATCGCATCCAGCCGGGTGATACCCTCTCCGAGATCGCCTCCCGCCATGATGTGCCGGTGCGCCGCCTCAAGCAGGCCAACGAGCTCAATGGCGATGTGATCCGGGTCGGCCAGGTGCTGCGCATCCCCCGCTCATAAGCTCGGCTTGCGGTTTTCGTTTCGTGGAGTGATATGTCAGAACAGCGACGCATTCGAACCCTTGATCCACGCCTGGCCAACCAGATCGCCGCCGGCGAGGTGGTCGAGCGCCCCGCCTCGGTGGTCAAGGAGCTGGTCGAGAATGCCATCGATGCCGGCAGCTCGCGCATCGAGGTGGAGCTGGAGGCGGGTGGTGCCCGATTGATCCGGATCCGCGACGATGGCAGCGGCATCGGTGAGGATGACCTGCCGTTGGCGCTGTCGCGCCACGCCACCAGCAAGATCGCCTCCCTGGAGGAGCTCGAGGGCGTGGCGAGCCTGGGCTTTCGCGGCGAGGCGCTGGCCTCGATCAGCTCGGTATCGCGCCTGGAGCTGGTCTCCAACCCCGATGGCGACCCCACCGCCGGATGGCGGGTGGTGGCCGAGGGACGCAACATGGAGCCGCGGGTCTCGCCGGCGCCGCACCCGCGCGGCACCTCGGTGACGGTGCGTGACCTGTTCTTCAACACCCCGGCCAGGCGCAAGTTCCTGCGCAAGGAGAAGACCGAGTTCGGTCATGTCGAGGAGGCCTTCCGCCGCCAGGCGCTATCGCGCTATGACATCGGCTGGACCCTGCGTCACAACCACAAGACCGTTCATCAGCTGCGTGCGGGTGAGGACCTGGCCAGTCGCGAGCGGCGCATCGCCGCGCTTCTCGGCAAGGCGTTTCTCGAGCATGCCCTGCATCTTAATATCGAGGCCTCCGGGCTGCGGCTGTGGGGCTGGGTGGGCCTGCCCACTCACTCTCGTGCCCAGGCCGATCAGCAGTACTTTTTCGTCAACGGCCGGGTGGTGCGCGACCGCCTGGTGGCCCATGCGGTACGCCAGGCCTACCGCGACGTGCTCTTCAACGGCCGCCACCCGGTGTTTGTGCTCTATCTCGAGGTCGACCCGACGGTGGTCGACGTCAATGTTCACCCCACCAAGCATGAGGTGCGCTTCCGCGACGGTCGCCTGGTCCACGACTTCCTGTTCTCCAGTCTGCACCGGGCGCTTGGCGAGGCGCGTGCCGGCGGGCAGGCGGAGGGGGAACCTGGCGAAACGCCCGACGCTGAGGCGAGCGAGCGCAACGAAGCGGACGCCGCGCCTCGCCAGGTGGCCGAGCCCGCCGGGCGCTGGCAGCAGCAGCCGATGTCGCTGCCCGAGCGCGACGAGGGCGAGCGGGTCACGCCGGATCGCGTCAGGGCCTTTATGGAGGGTTATCGTCGCCTGCACCCGGATCACGAGGAGGCGCTGCTGACTCCGCAGCCGGCCGCGCCCGGTGCCGGCGGTGGTGCGGCGGGGCTGGCCCTGGCGGAGCGCCAGCAGGCACAAGCCCCGCGTCCCGAGCCGCTGCCCGAGCAGGATGATACCCGGGCCCCGCCGCTGGGCTTCGCCGTGGCCCAGCTGCACGGTGTCTATATTCTCTCCCAGAGCGAGCGTGGCCTGATCCTAGTGGATATGCATGCCGCCCATGAACGCATCGTCTACGAGCGCATGAAGACCCAGGTCCACGGGGGGCGACTCGAGGCCCAGCCACTGCTGGTGCCGGTGTCGCTTGCGGCGAGCCCCGCCGAGGTAGCCACCGCGGAGGGTGAGCAGGAGGCCTTTGCCCGCCTGGGGGTCGAGCTCGATGTCGCCGGGCCCGAGACCCTGCTGGTACGGCAGGTGCCGGTGCTGCTGGCCGATGCCGACGTGGAGCCGCTGATTCGGCAGATGCTCGCCGACCTGGAGCGCTACGGACGCTCCGACCACCTCGAGGCGCATATCAACGAGCTGCTCTCCACCATGGCCTGCCACGGCAGCGTGCGAGCCAACCGCCGCCTGACCCTGGCGGAGATGAATGCCCTGCTGCGCGATATGGAGCGCACCGAGCGAAGTGGCCAGTGTAATCATGGACGCCCCACCTGGACCGAGATGAGCATGAAGCAGCTCGACCGCCTCTTCATGCGGGGGCAATGAGCACGCAATATTTCCACTAGAGCGACGAGATGCGCCGGGGGCAGGCCGAAGAGGAGGTCCTACGACAGGGATGGCGTCGGTAGCGCCCAGGGATGGGTTCACAGCGCCTCGTCGCAGGCCTGCCGCCGGGTAAGCGTCTCGGCGCTCCCCCTGAGAGAGTCCGAGAATTTCATGACCGACGATCGTCCGCCCGCCATTCTGCTGATGGGCCCCACCGCCGCCGGCAAGACCGACCTTGCCATTGAGCTCCATGAGCGCCTCGGCGTGGAGCTGATCAGTGTCGACTCCACCATGGTCTACCGTGGCCTGGATATCGGCAGTGCCAAGCCCTCGGCGCAGGAGCTGGCCCGGGCGCCGCACCGCCTGGTCGATATTCGCGACCCGGCCGAGCCCTACTCGGCGGCGGAGTTTCGCGAGGACGCCTTGCGCGAGATGCGTGAGATCACGGCCCGTGGCCGTGTGCCGCTGCTGGTGGGCGGCACCATGATGTACCTTCGCCAGCTGCTGCATGGCGTGGCCAATCTGCCGAGCTCCGACCCGGGGATGCGTGGCGAGCTTCAGGCCGAGCTCGAGGAGCGCGGCCTGGCCGCGCTGCACAAGGAGCTGGAGCGCGTCGATCCGGGCGCCGCGGCGCGGATTCACCCCAACGATCCCCAGCGGCTGTTGCGCGCCCTGGAGGTGTTTCGTCTCAGTGGTCGCACGCTCAGCGAGCTGTGGGCCGAACAGCGTCCTGAAACCTTTCCATGGCGCACGCTGTCGATAGGGCTCGCCCCCGGTCAGCGGCAGGTGCTTCATGAGCGTATCGCCACGCGCTTTGCCGCCATGCTCGAGGGCGGGCTGATCGATGAGGTCGCCAGCCTGCGTTCACGTGGAGACCTGACGCCGTCGCTGCCCTCGATGAAGAGCGTCGGCTACCGTCAGGTCTGGGAGTATCTCGACGCTGAGGTCGATCGCGCGGGTCTCGAGCGGCGCGGTATCGTGGCGACTCGGCAGCTGGCCAAACGGCAGCTGACCTGGATGCGCAGCTGGGAAGCACTGCACTGGGTGGATACCCTGGAGGGCGACCCCCAGGCAGAGGTGCTGAAACTCGTGCGCCATTTCGGCACTTAGCGTAAGATACCGATTTACGTTGGCCGCTGGCCGGGCCGCTTGAAAAGGCCTCATAACACCCCAACAACCCAACTCCAGAGACACATCCAGGGAGAGTAAAATGTCAAAAGGGCAGTCGCTTCAAGATCCGTACCTGAACATCCTTCGCAAGGAGCGTATCCCGGTATCGATCTTCCTGGTCAACGGCATCAAGCTGCAGGGCCAGATCGAGTCCTTCGACCAGTTCGTGATCCTGCTGCGTAACACCGTCAGCCAGATGGTCTACAAGCATGCCATTTCCACCGTGGTGCCGTCGCGTAACGTGCGTCTGCCGGCCCAGGACCCTGCCGCCGCGCAGGATGATGAGTGAGGTAGTGATTGTTTTTTGAACGCCCCGACGCCGGTGAGACGGCGGTACTCGTCCATGTCGACTTTCAGGATGAGCAAGAGCGCGAGGATCCGGGGGAGTTCCTGGAACTCGTGCGCTCTGCCGGCGCCGAGCCGGCAACCCTGCTGACCGGCAGTCGCAAGCGTCCCGATTCGCGCACCTTCGTCGGCTCGGGCAAGCTCGAGGAGCTGCGCGAAGCACTCGCCGTTCACTCGGCCGAACTGGTGATCTTCAACCACGGCCTGAGCCCCTCCCAGGAGCGCAACCTCGAGCGTGAGCTCAAGTGTCGCGTGCTCGACCGTACCGGCCTGATTCTCGATATCTTCGCCCAGCGGGCGCGGACCCACGAGGGCAAGCTGCAGGTCGAGCTGGCTCAGCTGGAGTACATGTCGACCCGCCTGGTGCGCGGCTGGACCCACCTGGAACGCCAGAAGGGCGGTATCGGCCTGCGCGGCCCGGGTGAGACCCAGCTGGAGACCGACCGGCGGCTGCTGCGTGGGCGCATCAAGTCGATCCACAAGCGCCTCGACAAGGTGCGCGGCCAGCGGGACCAGAACCGTCGCTCGAGGGCCCGTGCCGAGATCCCCAGCGTCTCGTTGGTGGGGTACACCAACGCCGGCAAGTCGACGCTGTTCAATTCGATTACCGAGTCGCAGGTCTATGCGGCCGACCAGCTCTTCGCTACCCTCGACCCGACGCTGCGGCGACTGGAGATCGAGGATGTGGGGCCGGTGGTGATGGCCGATACCGTCGGTTTCATCCGCCATCTGCCGCACAAGCTGGTGGAGGCCTTCCAGGCGACCCTCCAGGAAGCCGCCGAGGCCAGCCTGCTGGTGCACGTCATCGATGCCGCCGATCCCGACCGTGAGCTCAACGTCGAGCAGGTCGAGACGGTGCTCGACGAGATTGGTGCCCTGGAGGTGCCGACGCTCAGGGTGATGAACAAGATCGACCTGCTCGATAGCGCGCCGCGCATCGAGCGCGATGGCGAGGGGCGCCCCGAGGTGGTCTGGCTGTCGGCCAGGGAGGGAAGAGGCATCGAGCTGCTGGAGCAGGCGCTCTCGGAGTGTCTGGCCGAGGATGTCATCGACTTCACGCTGACCCTCGAGCCCGAGCAGGGGCGGCTGCGTGCCGGCCTGCACGAGCTGGGTGCGGTTCGTGAGGAGAGCTTCTGCGAAGAGGGCCAGACGCGCCTGCAGGTACGGCTGCCGCGCCGCGACTTCCTGCAGCTGATGGCGCGGCTCGGTGAGCGGGCCGATGACTACCTGCCGGCGTCACTGAGCGAGCGTGAGGCGTGGGAAGAATCCCCGTAGGCGGGACAAGCACAAGACAGGATTGCAACCGAGGCCCCCGCCGGCACTTCCGGTCGGGGCAGCAACGCATAGTGGAGAAGACCTATGGCCTGGAATGAGCCTGGTGGTGGCAACCAGCACGACCCCTGGAGTGGGGGCGGTCGCCGTGGCGGTGGAAACGGCGGCGGTGGCAAGGGCGGTGGCAACCAGCCACCGGACCTGGATGAGGCCCTGAAGAAGTTTCAGGACAAGCTTAACGGCATGCTGGGTGGCCGCGGTGGCAAGAAGGGCGGTTCCGGGGGCAAGGGCGGCGGTGGCAAGCCGCGCAATGCCTTCACCCTGCCGGGCCTGCTGCTGCTGGTGGCCCTGGCCATCTGGGCGGCGTCGGGCTTCTATCTGGTCGACCAGTCCGAGCGGGGCGTGGTGCTGCGCTTCGGCAAGTTCCAGGAAGTGGTCACGCCTGGCCTGCAGTGGAACCCGCCGCTGATCGACGACGTGCGCATGGTCAATGTGACCCGCGTGCGCTCGCTGACCCAGACCCAGTCGATGCTGACCCGCGACGAGAACATCGTCGAGGTCGAGATCTCGGCTCAGTACCAGGTCGCCGACCCGCGTGACTTCGTGCTCAACGTGCGTAACCCGCAGCTCTCCATCGAGAATGCTCTCGACAGCGCCCTGCGCCACGTGGTCGGTGGTACCGACATGATCGATATCCTGACCTCCGGTCGTGAGATCCTCGGCAGCTCGGTGGCCAGTCGCCTGCAGTCCTACCAGGACAGCTATGGCACCGGTATCCGCCTGCAGACCATCAACATCGAGTCCACCTCGGCACCCGATCAGGTCATCGATGCCTTCGATGATGTCATCCGGGCTCGCGAGGACCGTCAGCGCACCATCAACCAGGGCATGGCCTACGCCAACGCCATCATCCCCGAGGCCCAGGGTCAGGCGCAGCGTATCGTCGAGCAGGGCCAGGGCTATCGCGAGTCGGTGGTCGCCGAGGCGCGGGGTCAGGCAAGCCGCTTCAACGCCCTGCTGGGCCAGTATGAGGAAGCGCCCTCGATCATGCGTGAGCGCCTCTACCTGGA
This sequence comes from Halomonas sp. LES1, assembly GCF_031846005.1. Taxonomy (NCBI): domain Bacteria; kingdom Pseudomonadati; phylum Pseudomonadota; class Gammaproteobacteria; order Oceanospirillales; family Halomonadaceae; genus Halomonas; species Halomonas sp. LES1. The sequence goes on along the minus strand of NZ_JAVRGC010000010.1, from coordinate 80,094 downwards.
TGCCATCAGCGAGGTCTTCGGCGGCACGCCGAAGGTGATGGTCGATGTCGCCGACGACTCGCCGCTGATGTATCTGCCCCTGGACCAGATGGGCAAGAGCGGCACCCGCAGCGCAGAGCCGCAGGGCCAACAGGGTGAGCTCGATCCGCGAGTGCTGGAGCGCCTGCGGAACTCGCAGGGCGCCTCGTCATCTTCCAGCAACACCAGCAACAGCAGCAATACCGGTGGTATCCGCAGGGAGGGCCGCTAAATGATCAATAATCGTTCCCTGCTCATTGTCGGCGGCCTGGCGGCCATCGCCTGGCTGGCCAGCAACAGCCTGTATGTGGTCGACGAGACCGAGCGTGCGGTCAAGCTGCGCTTCGGCGAGATCATCGAGGAGGACATCCAGCCCGGGCTGCACTTCAAGGTGCCGATCACCCAGACGGTGCGTACCTTCGATACCCGGCTGCTGACCCTGGACACCGATCCCAGCCGTTACCTGACCCTGGAGCAGAAGGCGGTCATCGTCGACTCCTACGTCAAGTGGCAGGTGGTCAATCCGACCCAGTACTACGAAGCCACGGCCGGCGACGAGCTGATGGCCAGTCGCCTGATCCAGCCGAGGGTCGACGAGAGCCTGCGTAACGCCTTCGGCCGTCTCGACCTGCAGGAGATCATCGCCGAGCGTCGCGATGATCTGATGACGGGGCCGACCGAGGAGCTCGATGCACTGCTGCGCGACGAGCTGGGGGTGGCGATCCGGGATATCCGGGTCAAGCGCATCGACCTTCCCGAGGATGTCTCCTCGGCGGTCTACGAGCGCATGCGCTCCGAGCGTGAACGTGAGGCTCGCGAGTGGCGTGCCCAGGGTCAGGAGGAGGCCGAGCGCATTCGTGCCAATGCCGATCGCCGGCGTCAGGTGCTGCTGGCCCAGGCCAACGAGCGCTCCGAGACCCTGAGGGGTGAGGGCGATGCCGAGGCGGCAGCCATCTTCGCCGAGGCCTATGGCAAGGATGAGGAGTTCTTCACCTTCTGGCGCAGCCTGAATGCCTATCGCGACAGCTTCGCCAGTGATGGCAATATGCTGGTTCTCGACCCGTCCAGCGACTTCTTCCAGTACCTGAAGAGCCCCACGCCTTCCGGCGAGGAGTAGAACGACCGACCGGGCCAGCGGGTCCAGGATCTCCGTCGTTATCAGCACTAGGGGCGCTGGGGGTAAGCCGCAGAGGAGGTCCTACGCCAGGGAAGGCGTCGGTAGCGCCCAGGGAGGGGTTTACAGCGCCTCCTCACAGGCTTGCCGCCAGATCAGCCCCGAGCTGACAAGCTACTGAGATAGCTCTGCTGCGGGCCCGGTCGGGGTTCATCCCGGGCCCAAACGTGATAGACTCCTGTAACCGGGCGTGGCCCGGTTTTTTTGTGGCCGTCTATCGCAAGCCCTGACATCAGTCAGACGCTCGCCGAGCTCTCGGCAGTGTCCCCAACACGGCCATTCATTGCCTTGCAGGATGATTGACATGACCATCGCTGACCGCTGGCTGCTGCCCGACGGCATGGACGAAGTGCTGCCGCCCCAGGCAAGCCGCATGGAAGAGCTGCGCCGAGGGTTGCTCGACCTCTATCACCGCTGGGGCTACGACCAGGTGATGCCGCCTACCGCGGAGTTTCTCGACTCCCTGCTCACCGGTACCGGCTCCGATCTGGCCCTGCAGACCGTCAAGCTGACCGACCAGCTCACCGGCCGCATGATGGGCATCAGCGCCGACGTCACTCCCCAGGTGGCGCGCATGGATGCCCACTCCCTCAAGCGCCAGGGACCGGTGCGACTCTGCTACTGCACCAACGTGCTGCGCGCCACGCCCGACCAGCATCAGTGCGGTCGCAGTCCCGTGCAGGTCGGGGTGGAGCTGTTCGGCCACGCCGGTCGCGAGGCCGATCTGGAGATTCTCAACCTGGCCCTGGCCTCGCTGAGCGCCGCCGGCGCCCGCGAGATTCACCTGGCGCTGGGCCACATCGGCATCTACCGTAGTCTGGTGGAAGCGTCCGATCTCGAGGGGGATGCCGAGCGCGCGATGTTCGCGGCCCTGGAGCGGAAATCGCCCGGTGAGCTGGCCGCCCGGGTCGAGGCGAGTGTCGGCGATCCTGGCCTGGCCGAGATGTTCATGGCGCTGGGCCGCCTGCATGGTGGCGTTGAGGTGCTCGACGAGGCCCAGGAGGCCTTCGCCGAGGCGCCTGCCGCCGTCACTGCCGCCCTGGAGCAGCTGCGTGCCCTGTTGAGCGGTGTACAGGCCGCCCATCCCGGGGTTTCGCTCTACCTCGACCTGGGGGAGCTGCGCGGCTATGCCTACCATACCGGCATGCTGTTTGCCGCCTATGTGCCCGGTTACGGGCAACCGCTGGCCAAGGGTGGGCGCTATGATGACACCGGGCGTGCCTTTGGCCGGGCTCGCCCCGCGACCGGCTTCTCCATGGACCTCAAGCAGCTGGCCACGCTGTCGCCCGCAGAACCGCCCCGTGATGGCATCTGGGCGCCGGCCGAGGGAGAGGGACTGGTAGACGCCGTGATGGCGCTGCGCGCGCGAGGCGAGCGTGTGGTGCAGGCGCTGCCGGGACAACGTACCGGGCCCACGGAACACCGCTGCGATCGTCAGCTGGTGCTCGATGATGGCCACTGGCAAGCCGTGACACTGTAGACTGGGTTACCACCTTGGCGCGACGGCCCGCCGCCGCGCGGCAACGAGAGACGAGAGAGCAATGGGCAAGAATGTAGTCGTATTGGGCACCCAGTGGGGTGATGAGGGCAAGGGCAAGGTCGTCGACCTGCTCACCGAGTCCGCTTCCACCGTGGTGCGTTTCCAGGGCGGTCACAACGCCGGCCACACGCTGGTGATCGATGGCGAGAAGACCGTTCTCCACCTGATCCCTTCCGGCATCCTGTGGCCCGGCAAGATGTGTGTCATCGGCAACGGCGTGGTACTGTCGCCGGAGGCTCTGATCACCGAGATCCGCAAGCTGGAAGAGAAGGGCGTGCCGGTACGCGATCGTCTGCGCCTGTCGCCGGCCTGCCCGCTGATCCTGCCCTATCATGTGCGCCTCGATCAGGCCCGCGAGAAGGCCCGTGGCATCGCCAAGATCGGCACCACCGGGCGTGGCATCGGACCGGCCTATGAGGACAAGGTGGCGCGTCGTGGTCTGCGCCTGGGCGACATGCTCCACCGCGAGCGCTTTGCCGCCAAGCTCGGCGAGGTGCTGGATTACCATAACTTCGTGCTGACCCAGTATCACGGCGAGCCGGCGGTGGACTTCCAGGAAGTGCTCGACAGCGCCATGCAGATGGCCGAAGAGCTGCGTCCGATGGTGACCGATACCGTCAGTCTGGTGCATGGCGTGCGTCGCGAGCGCGAGAACATCCTCTTCGAGGGGGCTCAGGGCTCGCTGCTCGATATCGACCACGGCACCTACCCCTACGTGACCAGCTCCAACACCACCGCAGGGGGAACCGCTACCGGTTCCGGCGTCGGTCCGCTCTACCTGGACTACGTGCTGGGCATCACCAAGGCCTATACCACCCGTGTCGGCTCCGGCCCGTTCCCCACCGAGCTCTTCGACGACCATGGTCGCCACCTGGCCGAGAAGGGCCACGAGTTCGGCGCCACGACTGGACGCGCACGCCGCTGCGGCTGGTTCGACGCCGTGGCCCTGCGCCATGCCGTGCAGGTCAACTCCGTCTCGGGAATCTGCCTGACCAAGCTCGACGTCCTCGACGGCCTGGAAAACATCCGCGTCTGTGTCGGCTACCGCAGCAAGGATGGTGAGCTTTTGGACAACCCGGTGGACTCCGAGGGCTACGAGGCCGTGGAGCCCATCTACGAGGACCTGCCGGGCTGGAGCGAGTCGACCCTGGGCGCCAAGCGCGTGGAGGACCTGCCGGCCAACGCGCGTGCCTATATCAGCTACCTCGAGGAGAAGACCGGCGTCAGCATCGATATCATCTCCACCGGCCCCGACCGCAACGAGACCATCGTGCTGCGTAACCCGTTCGACGACTGACCGACTCGCCGAAGCGGTATGGCGATATAAGGAAGGCCCCGCACAAGCGGGGCCTTCTGCTTCCCTCAATAGTCGATGCCGCGGCGCGCCTGTACCCCAGAGTTGAAGGCGTGGCGCACCTCCTGCATCTCGGTGACGGTATCGGCCATGGCCAGCAGGTCGCGGTGGGCATTGCGACCGGTGATGATCACGCTCTGCTCGGCGGGGCGGTTCTCGATGGCACGCCTGACGGTCTCGATGTCCAGGTAGCCGAACTTGAGCATGTAGGTGATCTCGTCGAGCACGACCAGGTAGACCTCGGGGTCGGCCAGCATGCGCTCCGCCTCGACCCATACCTCACGGCAGGCGGCGGTGTCCGTCTCGCGGTTCTGGGTCTCCCAGGTGAAGCCGGTGCCCATGATGGCGACCTCGAGGTTGGGGTCCTCGATCAGCCGTTCGCGCTCGCCGCACTCCCACTGGCCCTTGATGAACTGGATCACGCCGACCCGGTAGCCATAGCCCAGGGCACGGGTGACGGTGCCCCAGGCGGCGGTGGTCTTGCCCTTGCCGTTGCCGGTGAAGACCATCATCAGGCCGCGCTGCTCGGTGGCGGCGGCGACCTTGTCGTCGACGTGGCTCTTGAGTTTCTGCATCGACTGCTTGTGGCGGGTATCGCGATCGCTCATCGGGGCTCCAGTTCTGTACAAGGCTTGTCAAGGTGCGTCATAGCATACGCGAGCCATGGCGAGGCGTCAGCCTCCTCGTCTGACGAAAGCCGGGAATCGGCGGCGCTGAAAGAAGAGGGCTGGTAGAATCCCTGCTTCCATCCCCCTTGCCAGGAGCCGCCATGCCCTCCTTCGATATCGTCTCCGAGTTCGACAAGCACGAGGCCAGCAATGCCGTCGACCAGGCCAATCGCGAGATTCAGACGCGCTTCGACTTCAAGGGCGTCGATGCCAGTTTCAGCCTCGAGGGTGACAGCGTGAGCATCGAGGCCGAGGTCGACTTCCAGCTCAAGCAGATGCTCGACGTGCTGCGCAACAAGCTGATCGCCCGCGGGATCGATGCCCGCTGCCTCGACGCTCAGGAGCCGGTGCTCTCCGGCGTGCGCGCGCGCCAGGAGGCGCAGCTCAAGCAGGGCCTCGACCAGAAGGAGGCCAAGGACATCGTCAAGCGCATCAAGGAGTCCAAGCTCAAGGTGCAGGCCCAGATTCAGGGCGAGAAGGTGCGTGTCACCGGCAAGAAGCGCGATGATCTTCAGGCGGTGATGGCGCTGCTGCGCGGTGAGCAGGGTCCCGATCTGCCGCTGCAGTTCGATAACTTTCGAGACTGACGCCATCCGGCATCTGCTCGTCCAAGGGCACCATAGTCACCTCCGATTGGCGTGCCAGGGCAGGCTGCGCTTCAATACCAGTATCACTGGGAAAGGAGCGCGGGATGTCAGAGTTGAAGCGCCTCGTCTTGATTGCCATCGCCGGCATCAGCCTCGTGCTGGGCATTGTCGGCATGTTCCTCCCGCTGATGCCCACCACCTGCTTTCTGCTGCTGGCGGTATGGGCGGCATCGAGAAGCTCGCCGCGCCTGGCCGGCTGGATTCGTGAGCATCCCCGCCTCGGGCCCGCCGTGGTGGCCTGGGAGGGCGAGCGGGCCATTCCGCGTCACGCCAAGTGGCTGGCCGGCGGCATGCTGGTCCTCTCCATGCTGGTGCTGGCGCTGACCGTCAGCCTGCTATGGCTAAAGCTTGCCCTGATCGCCGGGCTGACGCTGCTCGGCGCCTGGATCGTCACACGTCCCGAGCCGGCGCTGTGAGGGTGCTTTGAGCTCGGTGGGCGAGGCGCCGTACAATGGTCGCAATTCTCGACAGGAGCATCACGCATGTCCGACCCCCAGGCGACCTACCTGAGCGACTACCGCCCCCCGGCCTACCGCGTCACCCATGCCGAACTCACCTTTGATCTCGACCCCGGCGCCACGCGGGTCAAGGCGCGACTGCATCTGGAGCGCCACTCGGAGCGTAAGCCCGGTGAGCCGCTGGTGCTCGACGGCGAAGGCCTCGCCCTCAAGGCGATCGCCGTCGATGGCGAGCCGCTGGAGGCTGACGAATATGCGGTGGGCGACAGCAGCCTGACGGTGCACCGAGTGCCCGAGGCCTTTCTCCTGGATACCGAGGTGGAGATCGCCCCCGAGGCCAATACCGCCCTGGAGGGGCTCTATCTCTCCAATGGCATGTACTGCACCCAGTGCGAGGCCGAAGGCTTCCGGCGCATCACCTACTATCCGGATCGCCCGGATGTCATGGCGACCTTCTCCACCACCGTGATCGGTGATGACGAGCGTGAGCCGGTACTGCTCTCCAACGGCAATGCGGTGGAGCGGGGCAGCCTGCCGGGAGGCCGGCATTTCGTCACCTGGCAGGATCCCCACCCCAAGCCCAGCTACCTGTTCGCCCTGGTGGCCGGCGACCTGAAGAAGGTCGAGGATCGCTTCACCACCATGAGTGGCCGCGAGGTGGCCCTGCAGATCTGGGTCGAGGAGGAGAACCTCGACAAGACCGACCATGCCATGGCCTCGCTCAAGCGCGCCATGCGCTGGGACGAACGGGCCTACGGTCGCGAGTATGACCTCGACCTGTTCATGATCGTGGCGGTCAATGACTTCAATATGGGCGCCATGGAGAACAAGGGGCTCAATATCTTCAACTCCGCGGCGGTGCTGACCCATCCCCAGACCGCCACCGATACCGCCTTCCAGCGGGTCGAGAGCATCGTCGCCCACGAGTACTTCCATAACTGGTCGGGCAACCGGGTGACCTGCCGCGACTGGTTCCAGCTCTCCCTCAAGGAGGGTTTCACGGTATTCCGCGACCAGTGCTTCTCGGCCGATACCAACTCCCCGGCGGTCAAGCGCATCGAGGATGTTGCCTTCTTCCGCACCGCCCAGTTCGCCGAGGATGCCGGGCCCACCGCGCACCCGGTGCGCCCCGATCACTATATCGAGATCGGCAACTTCTACACCCTGACCATCTACGAGAAGGGCGCCGAGGTGGTGCGCATGCTGGCCAACCTGGTGGGCGAGGAGGCCTTCCGCCGGGGCAGTGATCGCTACTTCGAGCGGTTCGATGGCCAGGCGGTGACCATCGAGGACTTCGTGGAGTGCATGGCCGAAGCCTCGGGCCTGGATCTCTCCCAGTTCATGCGCTGGTATTCCCAGGCCGGCACGCCGGAGATCGACGCCTTCGGCGAGTATGACTACGCCAATTGCGAGTATCGGCTGATCCTGCGGCAGCGCACGCCAGCCACCCCCGGCCAGCCCGACAAGCTGCCGCTGCATATCCCGGTCCGTCTGGGGCTGGTGGGTACCAAGAGCGGCCGTGACCTGCCGCTGACACTGGATGGCGAAGCGCTTGGCAGTGACGCCGTCATCCAGCTGTGCGAGGCGGAGCAGGAGCTCGTGTTCACCGATGTCTCAGAGGCCCCGGTGCCGTCGCTGCTGCGCGGTTTCTCGGCGCCGGTGAAGCTGCGCTTCCCCTATGGGCGCGAGGATCTGGCCTTTCTGCTGGCCAACGACTCGGACGGTTTCAACCGCTGGGAGGCCGGTCAGCGCCTGGCCATGCTGGCCCTGGATGACCTGATCGCCGCCCACCGCAATGGGGTCGAGAAGGTGATGGATTCGCGGGTCGTCGAGGCCTTCCGCGGGCTGCTCGAGGGGGAGCCCGAGGATCGTGCGGTGCTGGCCGAGATGCTTGTCCTGCCCAGCGAGGCCTATATCGCCGAGCAGCAGCCGCTGGTGGATGTCGACGCCATCCATGCGGCACGGGAGTTCATGCGCCAGGGGCTGGCGGCTTCCCTGCGCGACGACTTCCTGCGCGTCTACCGCGAGAACCGGCTCGATGAGCCCTACGCGCCGACACCCGAGCAGATCGCCCGGCGCAGCCTGAAGAACGTGGCGCTTGCCTACCTGATGGCAATCGAGGACGAGGAGGGCGTGGTGCTGGCCCGTGAGCAGTTCGAGGCCGATCACAACATGACCGATGTGCGTCATGCCCTGACCCTGCTGACCCACAGCAGCCGCGATGAGCTCAGCGAGCCGGCCCTCAAGGCCTTCGGTGAGCGCTGGGCCCATGATCCATTGGTGATGGATCAGTGGTTCGCCATCCAGGTCGGTCGTCCGCAGCCCGACGTGCTCGAGCGCGTCAGGTTCCTGATGGAGCACCCCGCCTTCTCGCTGAAGAACCCCAACAAGGTGCGTGCCCTGATCGGCACCTTCGTCGGCCAGAATCGCATCAACTTCCACCGTCTGGACGGGGAGGGCTATCGCCTGCTGGCCGACACCGTGATCGAGCTCGATCGCCTGAACCCGGAGATCGCGGCTCGCCTGATCATTCCGCTGACACGCTGGGCGCGCTTCGACGAGCAGCGTCAGGCATTGATGAAGGGGGAACTCGAGCGCATCCGTGCCGAGAAGCTCTCGCCCAACGTCTATGAGGTGGTGGAGAAGGCACTGGCCTGAACATTCGCATCACTAACGGAAAGCGCCGCCCCTTGGGGCGGCGCTTTCACGTTGCTGGGAGTCAGTAGATCAGCCAGCTCAACACGGCGAAGCCCAGCAATAGCCAGATCAGGGTGGCGACGATGGCCCGGCGGGTCAGGGCACGGAAGGCCTTCCACAACATCCACAGGCCCACCACCAGGATCAGCAGGCTGACGATCGATGTGGAGATCCCCAGCGAGCCGGCCAGTTCCTGGAGGAAGCTTTTGGCGGAGGCGCCGAGGTTGGCGAAGAAACCGGTCAGCAGGTCGACGACGAAGCGGATGACTTCGCCGAGGGTGCGACCGATCCAGGCGAAGAACTCTTCCATGTTCAGGTTCCCTCGTGGTTCGGTAAGGTGCCAACGGTAGCATGCCGGAGACGGTTGTCATCATCGGCATGCATGGCGTCTCATCCAAGCTGGCTTGAAATCGGCTCGATCCCCGACTCTTCCGCGGCGCTGTCCGCCAGGGCCCGGCCGGCCTTGTCATAAACATGAAAGACGGCGCTGGCGCCCAGCTCACGAATGGGTTCGATCTCCTCGGGGAACTCGACCACGGCGGTGATCCTGCCATCGAACTGGCGTGAGCGCAGCTGCTTGAGGGCGAAGAGGTTACCGGCATGGTGAGGCATCGACAGCACCACCATGCGAACGTCGGGAGACATCAGCAGCTTGTCCCAGAAGTCGGAGTCCAGGGCATCGCCCTCAACGATATTGAACTCACGTTCGGCCAGCATCTTGACGCTGGCCGGGTTGCTGTCGATGCCGAGTACACGCAGCCCGTACTGCTTCTGCAGGCGGCGATAGACGCTGCGCCCGATGCGGCCCATGCCCAGCACTACCGCTTCGGCATCACCGACCTCGATGGGCCGGTCGCTGGGAGAGAGCTCGCTCGGGTCACGCTCGGGCAGGCGCGGCTCCAACCAGCGATAGATGCCCTCGCTGACGGCGTTGAGCATCGAGGAGAGGCCAAAGCTCAGGGCGACCGCCAGCGAGATGACGACCAGCCAGTTTCCGTCGAGCAGGCCTCCGGCGACGGCAATGGCCCCGACGATCAACCCGAACTCGGAGTAGTTGGAGAGGCTCAGGGTGGCCAGGACCGCGGTGCGGTTACGCATCGGAAAGCGCATGAACACCAGCAGATAGAGCAGGCTCTTGAGTGGCAGCAGAGCGACCAGCAGCAGCGCCATCTGGACGTGGCTGGCGTTCGGCATCGCGGTGAGACCGATGCTCAGGAAGAAGCCGACCAGCAGCAGCTCCTTGATATTGAACATCGAGCGCGACAGGGTCTGGGCGGCGGGGTGGGGAGCCAGCAGCAGGCCGATAATCAGCGCGCCGAGATCTCCCTTGACGCCGAGCGCCTCGAACAGCGCATAGCCCAGCACCAGGGCCAGCAGCATGCCGAACAGGATCTGCATCTCGCCGTGTCCCAGGCGGTCCAGCAACTGGCGCAGCAACGGGGCCAGCGGTATCAGCAGCACCAGGCCCAGCGCCCAGGGACTCGGCAGCTTGCCGGTTGAGGCGGTGATAAACAGCACGGCGAAGATGTCCTGCATGATCAGCACACCGATGGCCAGTCGGCCATAGGCGGTCTGGGTCTCGCTGCGCTTCTCCAGCACCTTGATCACGAAGACCGTACTCGAGAAGGAGAGGGCAAAGCCCAGCAGCAGCAGCGTTTGCCACTGGCTATCGGCCAGCAGCGTCAGGCCGAGCCCCTTGAGCCCGACCAGCAGCCCGCAGAACAGCAGCGACGAGCCGATCATATGCAGGCTGGTCCCGCCCCAGACCTCACGGCGCAGCAGGGTGCGAACATCGAGCTTCAGGCCGATGGTGAACAGCAGCAGGGTGACGCCAACCTCGGAGACCAGCGCGAGCAAGGGAGTCTCGTCGTAGCCTATGGCGTTGAGCACGAAACCGGCGGCAAGGAAGCCGACCAGCGGTGGCAGCCGAATGGCCAGGGCGGCAACGCCGCCCAGGAAGGCGGCGAGAAGAAAGGCCGGTTCGATCATGCACGCTCCGTGTTCGTTCAATCACGCGTTGACGGTAGTCTACGGAAGACGGCCGAGGAATGGCACGATTTCGTGGCGGGGTCGAGTGACGCGACCTGTCTGCCGTCGAGGGGGAGGGCGAGAGAAATCGTCAATGGCCCCGGCAGCGGTTAAGGTAACAGCAGGGCGCCGGTAAGCGGTGTTACCCCACTTCCTGTTCGCCACTCGAGGATGCCATGGACCTCTCGATGATCCTGCCTGTCGTGCTGCTGGCTGCCCTGCTGATCTATGCCGTCAGCATCTACAATCGCCTGGTGGCGCTGAAGAACCGCTTCCAGAATGCCTTCGCCCAGATCGAGGTACAGCTCAAGCGGCGCCACGACCTGATCCCCAGCCTGGTGGAGACGGCCCGGGCCTATATGAGCCACGAGCGCGAGACGCTGGCTGCGGTGACCGAGGCCCGCAATGCCGCAGAGGCCGGCCTGAAGCACGCCGCTGCCGCCCCCGGCAACGCCGCCGCCATGGCCGAGCTGGCCGGAGCCGAGGGAGCGCTGGGAGCCGCTCTTGGCCGTCTCAATGTGGTGATGGAGGCCTATCCCGATCTCAAGGCCTCGGAGAACATGCAGCAGCTCTCCGAGACCCTGACCAGCACCGAGAACCGTGTCGCCTTTGCCCGCCAGGCCTTCAACGATGCCGTCATGCAGTACAACACCTACAAGCAGAGCTTCCCCCCGGTGGTCCTGGCGGCTTCCTTCGGCCACAAGCAGGATGCTGCACTGCTCGAGTTCGAGGACAGCGCCGAGATCCAGATCGCCCCGCGCATCAGCTTCTGAGCGGGGCGCGCATGGACTTCTTTACGGCCCAGGATCGCGCCCGGCGCCTCTCCGGACGACTTGTCCTGCTGCTGCTGCTCGCCGTCGTGGCGCTGGTGGCACTGACCTGCATGCTGGTGTCGCTGGCGGTGGTCATGCTGGATACGACGCGAATGCACACCGGCGACCCGCTGACGGCGGCGCTCGAACCGCGCCTTCTCGCCATGGTGGCCGGTGGGGTGATGACGGTGGTGATTCTCGGCGGCCTGGTGCGTCATCTGCAGCTGCGCGTGGGCGGCTATGCGGTGGCCGAGGCGCTGGGAGGGCGGCCACTGGCACTGGACACCCGCGATGCGGGTGAGCGCCGCCTGCTTCACGTGGTGGAGGAGATGGCCATCGCCTCGGGGCTGCCGGTGCCAGCGGTCTATCTGCTGGATGACGATGCCATCAACGCCCTCGCCGCCGGTCATGATCCTAACGATGCCGTCATCGGCATCACGCGTGGCGCCATCGAGCATCTCGATCGCGACCAGCTGCAGGGCGTCATCGCCCACGAGTTCAGTCATATCCTGCATGGCGACATGCGGCTCAACCTGCGCCTGGTGACCCTGCTGCATGGCATCCTGGTGATCGGCCTGGCAGGAAACTTTCTGCTGCGGAGCATGGCCGGGGGACGGCGGCGCGACTCGCGTCGGGGCGGCGGGCATGTGGCGCTACTGGGTTTGGGAGTGGCGCTGATGGTGGTGGGGTATGCCGGCACCCTGTGCGGCAATCTGATCAAGGCCGCGGTGAGTCGCCAGCGCGAGTTCCTGGCCGACGCCAGCGCCGTACAATACACCCGCAATCCCCAGGGCATCGGGGGTGCGCTCAAGACCCTGGCCGCCTATCGGCTCGGTTCGCGCCTGCTGGCGTCCAATGCCGCCGAGTTCAGCCATCTCTATTTCGGCAGCGGCGTGCGCAGCCTGAGCCGATGGACCTCGACTCACCCGCCGCTTGAGGCGCGCATTCGCCGCGTGCTGCCGCGCTGGGACGGTCGCTTGCCCGAACCCTTCGCGCCGACCCCACGGCAGTCCGCCCCGCAACGGAGACCATCTGCGGCGCCGCCCATAAGCGCCGTGAGTGAGGCAGTGAGCGCAGGGGCGAGCGGGGAGGCGAGCAAGGTGGTAAATGAGGAGGTCACTACCGGAACCGGCGTTGCCGCCGCCGCCGTGGCCAGTGTCGGCCGTCCCGACGCCGAGGCACTGGCCAGGGCTCGCCGTCGCCTGGCGGGCATCGACAAGCGGTTGATGAAGTCGGCCCATGAGCCCTTCGGGGCTCGTGCGCTGGTCTACGCCATCCTGATGGGGGTCGACCCGAAGAGTCGTGATGCCCAGCGTGAGGTGCTCCAGCGCCAGGCACTACCCGAGGTGCTGGCGGAGCTTGACGCCCTGGCCGAGCCCTTGACGAGCCTGTCGGCCGGCGATCGACTGCCGTTGATCGAGCTTTCGTTGCCCGCGCTGCGCGCCTTGAGCCCCGCCCAGGGGGCGCGTTTTCGTACCTGTCTGGATGGTCTGATGAGTGCCGAGCAGGCACCGGGGGCACTGCAGTGGGCACTGCACCGGCTGGTAAGGGCGGGTCTGGAGGGGGAGCGACGAGCCCTGCGGGATCGACGCCTTGCCGACCTGGCCGGACCGCTGTCGCGGCTGTTGTCGGCGCTGGCCCTGTCTGGCCACCCCGAGCCCGGTGCGGCCCGGGCGGCGCTGGAACGAGTCGCTGCGGTGCTGGGTGTGGCGTTGGACCTGGTCACCGAGCCGGCCAATCCCCGGGAGCTGGACTGGGCGCTGGGCCGCCTGGCGCGACTGCGCAACCAGGAGCGTGGGCCTCTGCTGGCCGCCATGGTCTGCTGCGTGGAGCAGGATGGTCGGGTCGACCCGGAGGAAGCCGAGCTGCTGCGTGCGGTGGCCTGGACGCTTGGGGTTCCATTGCCACTGGGGAGCCTCGGTGATGGGGAGCCTCTGTGATGGGAAGGAGAGAGTGGCAGGAAAGGGGGGTGTAAAAGGGTGAAGAGAGCAACAGTCGCCGTTGCCTGGTGCTGGCGTCCCTGGCGCCACCTCGAGCCAACGGGACATTTGTTATTCGCCACGATTGTGGCTGCAGTTGCCTTGCGAGGAGTGGGGCGCTCTGCTGCAATGTGGCCTTTTCGTGATGGAGACGCTGGATGAACCCCACACTCTGGAAATCGACCCTGCTGGCCACGCTGCTGGCGCTGGGCCTGGCCGGTTGCGGTGATGGTAATGAGCAGGCGCCCGATGTCGATGCGTCCCGGCCGGCACAGGATGTCGAGAGCGAAACGGCCCCGGCCGTCGACGAGCCAGCTGGCATGGAAGTCCGGGGAGAGACGGAGGAGACGCCAGGCGCTGATCGGGAGACCGAGGAGGGAGCTGCCGTGGAGGAGCCGGGCGAGGAGTCGGCAGCGCCGGGGGAGGCGGGCACAGCCGAGGTGGCGCCTGACGAGGCCGCAGTTTCCGCCGATGCCGAGACCCTCGCCGAGTCACCCGCCACGCCTCTGGAGGATGATGCCGCCCTGCCCGGAGAGGCGACGCGTGAGGATGTCGATGCCATCATCGAGGAGAACGAGCGGCGCTTTGAGGAGGCCCAGCGGCGCATCGACGAACAGTTCCAGCAAGCCGAGCAGGAAAGGGTGGCACCCGAGCCCATGGCGGATGGCGACATCGAGAGTGGTATCGATATCGACTCCTCCCTCGGTGAGGACCCGCTGACCGGCGAGGAAGCCGCCAGGTCGGACATCGATGCGATCATCGAGGAGCAGGAGCGCCGCTTCGAGGAGGCGCAGCGGGAGCTGGAGCAGCAGTTCGAGGAGATAGAGCGGGAAGTGCCCGAGCTCGAGGGCTTCGACGGCGAGCCGGAGGGCAGCGAGGTGTCGGCACCCGCCGAAGAGGCCCGTGAGGAGTAGCGGGCGGTCCATTCGACATGCTGCTGCCCAGAGGGCAGGTTCACCAACAAGAAGGCCCACCGAACGGTGGGCCTTGCTCGTTGGTTCGGCGATGCCGTTCCGTCGAGTCGACGCTTAGTCAGCGGCGCGGATATTGGAGGCCTGAAGGCCCTTCTTGCCCTGAGTCACCTCGAAGGTAACCTTCTGGCCATCCTGCAGGGACTTGAAGCCATCAGCCTGAATCTCGGAGAAGTGCGCGAACAGGTCATCGCCACCGTCGTCCGGGGAGATGAAGCCGTAGCCCTTGGTGTCGTTGAACCACTTGACAGTGCCAGTTGCCATTTATCGATTTCCTTAACATACGGATAGTGTTGCCGGCGCAAGCGCGTGGATCGCCCTCTTGCCGCGGTGCCCGGCGGGAAAGGTCATGGCGACCGTTCGCCTGCCAGTGCATCGATTGCGGTGCCCCGACAAGGCTTGCGCACGCTGTGTGACGCAGGGAGACTATGTCGAGCCCGCAAGATCACTCTAGTTGGAAACCCCCGAGGCGTCCAGCACGCCCGGAGCCACTCTCCCACCGGATTCGAGAGCGTCATGACCGCCCACCCCCTCACCTCCCGCGATACCCACAGCATGCTACTCGGCTACCTGCTCTGGCTGTTCGGCTTCCTCGGTGCCCACCGCTTCTACTATGGCAAGCCGGTGACCGGTACCATCTGGTTTTTCACCCTTGGCCTGCTCGGCATCGGCTGGCTCATCGATCTCTTCCTGATTCCCGCCATGGACCGTCAGGCGGACCTGCGCTTCACTTCGGGGCCCATCAACTACTCGCTCGCCTGGTTGCTGCTCACCTTCCTCGGTGTCTTCGGCCTGCATCGTTTCTATCAGGGCAAGTGGCTGAGCGGCATCGTCTATCTGCTGACCTTCGGCCTGTTCGGGCTGGGGGTGCTCTACGACTTCTGGACCCTCAACGACCAGATCTCCATGCGCCACGCTCGCCGCGCGGAGTAGGCCAGCCATCATGTGGATCGATGCCCAGTTCTGGCCCTTCCTGGTGGCCATCACCCTGCTCTCGATCACCCCCGGAGTGGATACCTTGCTGGTGATCCGCAACACCGCGCGTGGTGGGGTGCGAGATGGGGTACTCACCAGCCTGGCGATCTGCTGTGGCCTCTTCGTGCACGCCGCCGTCTCGGCCCTGGGGATCTCGCTGATCCTGCTGCAGTCGGCCTGGGCCTTCGGTGTGCTCAAGCTGGCCGGGGCCATCTATCTGGTCTGGCTGGGGGCTCAGGCGCTTGTGGCGGCACGGCGCGGCCAGGGACTGCCGATGGCCGGGGTAGGCGCCGAGCGGCGTGTGCTTCCGGCCTGGAAGCCCCTGCGCGAGGGGCTGCTCTCCAATGTGCTCAACCCCAAGACCGTGGTCTTCTATATGGCCTTCCTTCCGCAGTTCATCGCCCCGGGCGACCCGGCACTGGCCAAGTCGCTGTTCCTGGCGGGCGTCCACTTCGTGATCGCCAACCTGTGGCAGATCGGGGTGGCCTTGATGGTGGGCGGCGCAGGGCGGTGGCTGGCCAGTCCCCTCTTCGCACGCTGGCTCAACGGGCTGACCGGCTCGGTATTGATCCTCTTCGGCATCAGGCTGGCGCTGGAGCGCCAGCCCAGCTGAGGCCGGGCTTTAAACTGGAAGAGCGCCCGCTTCGCGGGCTTAGGCTTGAAGCTGGAAGAAAAGCTTGGCGCGGGTACTGGAGGCCACATGCTGACTTCCAGCTTCCAGCTTCCAGCTTCCAGCTTCCAGCTTCCAGCTTCCAGCTTACTGCCGGGCCAGCAGCGAGCCGTCGTAGCGCACCCGCTTCTCGGCGGGGGTAAGCATCGAAACACCCTCGCTGCTGCCGCCGTTGGCCAGGCTTTCGAAGATTGCCCGATAGGTCAGCACCGCCTGGACATAGTTGCGCGTCTCGCGAAACGGAATGCCTTCGACGAACAGGTCGAAGGCCTCTGTCTCGCCGCTCTGTAGCCAGCGGTCCACGCGGCCGGGGCCGGCGTTGTAGGCCGCCGTGGCGGCCAGACGATTGCCACGGTAGCGTTCGAGCATATCGCGAATATAGGTGCTGCCCAGGCGAATGTTGGTCTGGGGGTCGAGGATGCCATAGGCGCCCGGGTCGGCGATGCCCAGCTGGCGAGCCAGCTGGGTGGCGGTGGCGGGCATCACCTGCATCAGCCCGCGGGCCCCGGCGGGCGATACCGCCTCGGGATTGTAGGCGCTCTCGCGTCGCGCGATGCCCATCAGCAGATAGGGATCGACCCCGGTCCGGCGGCCCCATGTCAGGAAGTCGTCACGATAGGCCTCGGGAAAGCGCCACTCGAGGGCATCCCACAGCTGGCCGACGATGGTGGTCTGGACCAGCCTGGCATGCCAGCCGCGCCGGCGGGCGTAGTCGCCCAGCGCTCGGGCATCGCGTGGGGAGGCACGGCGCACCGCCGCATACCATTCGCTGGCGGCCAGGCCGGGCTCGTTGATGCGTAGCAGGGCTTCGGTACGCCTTACGGCCGGCCAGTGGGCTACCCGGTCTCGGTAGGCGGCGTCGATCTGGTTGCGCTCCATATTGAGCGCGTAGGGGCGCCCCAGCCGGTCGGCGGCGGCAAAGCCATAGAAGCTACGCTCCTCGGCGGCGGCGGCATAGGCACGCTCGGCGGCGGCCCTGTCACCCAGCTGCTCCAGGGCGCGTGCCCGCCAATACTGCCAGCGTTCGTCCCCGCGGTTGACCTCCGGCATGCGCTGGATCCAGTCGAGCACGCCGCGCCAGTCGCGATCGGCCAGGGCCGTGCGTACCCGAAGCTCGAGCAGGTCCGGTGAGGCGAGCTGGGGAAGGGTGGCATCCACCCAGGCGCGATTGGAGCGTACGTCCCGGACCAGGGAGTAGAAGATCAGGTCATGCTCGATCGTCTGACGATGCTCGGCCGCGATTCTCAGGCGTGGGGCAATCCTGCGCCACGCCTCAAGGGCTTCTGCGGTGTCGGCGCGCACATGGTCATGCATGGCGGCAGCGAAGAAGGGGCCGCTGCCACGGCACTCGGGCCCCAGGCAGTCGGGCACCCGGGTGATCGCGACAGGGTCCGCCTGGACACGCGCCATGGCCTGCTGGGCGGCGTGCCAGCGACTGCCCAGCAGGCCCCCCAGATAGTTTGCAAGGCCACTCTGCCCGGCCTGCCAGGCCAGCATCTGGCGCTCCCAGATCTGCTCCTCGCCGATCTCGCCGCGGCGTCGCAGGGTGTTGAAGAGAGTGTCGCAGGCCTCGGGCTGGGAGCGCCCCACTCGCCAGAGCCGGCGGCCGCCTGCGGCCGCCATGGCGGGGTCACGGTCGAGCAGGGCGGTGTAGTAATGACAGCGCCGGGCGGTGCCCTCGGGCTCCCCGGCGGCGACCTCGAGCAGGTCCGTGCGGCGCCCGGCCTGGCCGTAGCGATCGATTGCCTGGCCGCGCATCCACTCGGCGAGGGGCGAGTCGGCGTGACGCTCGATAAAGTCGAGTACCCTCCGGGGAGCCACATCGGGCAGACGGTCGCGCAGGCGGTGATAGGCCACGTAGCCGGCCAGTTCATGATCGGCAATGGCGGCTTCGTCGACCCGCTGCCAGTCACCGGCTCGGGCGGCCTGCAGGGCCTCGCGCATGCTGCGGTCGTCGGCCTGGCCCAGCAGTGGCAGGCAGCACAGGGTGGCGGCGGCCAGGGCACGCCAGGGTACGAAGAGGCGCAACGACATGGGGAACCCTCCAGCGTCGTTTCGAGTGGAAACCACCATCGTCGCCGATGGGGTGGCTAGGGGATAGTGTCGCCTGACCACGACAGCGTCGTCGAGGCTGTCGTCGTCTCATCGAATCGCTTATCGTGGCGTTCTATTCTCGCGTACGACTCTCGCGTACGACCTGGTCGCGCGCATGACCTTCTTCGCGCACATGACCTTTTTGCGCATATGACTTTTTTTCGCAAATGGCAAGGAGAGGCCCATGGCAGGCAAGGGTGACAAGTTGAAGTCCCGGCTACGCGGGCGCTCCCGTGTGATCGGCCAGATTACCCGGGCCCTGCGGCTGTTCGTGCCGATGCTCGGCGACGTGCTGCGTGGCCGCTATCGTCCGGTGCCCTGGGTGGCCATCCTGTGGATGCTGGCGGCGCTGGTCTACCTGATCTCGCCTCTGGATCTGATTCCCGATTTTCTGGTGCTGGTGGGCGTGCTCGACGACGCGGTGATCGTCGGCTGGCTGCTGACCCGGGTGGATAGTGCCCTGGGACCCTATCGTGCCTGGCGGGAGGAGAGCGTTGACAGGAGCAAGGATAACTCCAGTGGAGTTTGATACGCTCGTTTGACTGCCAGCTGTTCATCACAACACGCCTAGCCGAGCCGCCCATGCACGCCGACTCCCGTCCCGACGCCGCCGACTGGCGGCGTGCCCTGACCCGTTTCGTCAACGTGATACCCCACACGCGTGAGCTGGGTCTCGAGGTGCTCGAGGCCTCGCCACGGCTCACTCGCATGCGCCTGCCCTGGCACGCGGAGCTGCTGGGCGACAGCAGCCGCAGGCTGGTCCATGGGGGAGTGCTGACCATGCTGCTGGACACCGCCTGTGGCTCGGCGGTCCTGCCGGCACTGCCGTCACCGGAAGTCTGCCCGACCCTCGACCTGCGCATCGATCACTTCCGTCCGGCGGTGGCCGGCCAGGACCTGCTGGTGGAGGCCCGGGTCGTGCGAGTTACCGCCTCGGTGGTATTCACCGAGGGGCGCGTCTGGCAGTCGGCCGAGGGAGAGGTGGCGCGTGCCGTCGGCAACTTCGTGCGGCTGGGGCCGCGCAACACCCCGCCGACATTTGCCGAGGCGCTGTTTGCCGAGGAGGAGGACCATGCCTGAAGGCATTCATGGAGTGGAGTGGCTGACCAGGACCCGTGACGCGGGGGATCTGTCGGCCTGGCTCGAGCTGATGCCCTATGCGCGGCGCATCGGCGTCACGACGTCGCCGGACCCAGAGGGGGATGGCCTGCTGTTCCGTCTCGACCCTCGCCCGGGCAATGTCGGCAATGTGATGCTGCCGGCGTTGCATGGTGGTGTGGTGGCGGCCTTTATGGAGACCGCGGCGACCCTGGACCTGATGCTGGCCACCCGTGAGCCGCGCTTGCCGCGCATCGTCGATATCTCCATCGACTACCTGCGTACCGCCCGGCTGGTGCCGACCCATGCGCGCTGTTCGCTGCTGCGCGAGGGGCGACGCCTGGCCAATGTCACGGTCAGTGCCTGGCAGAAGGAGGAAGCCACACCGGTGGCCACCGCCAGGCTGCACTTTGTGCTGGATGACCCCGAAGGAGGGCAGGCGTGAGTCACCCAGGGGCTTGAAAACCCCCGCGGGAACCCCATATCGATTGCCAGTTCCGAGTCGGTGGTCCGTCCACCGTCGTCATGTCGAAAGAGGGGGTTCACGCCACATGACCACTGCCACGCAACACGAAGAGACCCTTGGCTTCCAGACCGAGGTGAAGCAGCTGCTGCACCTGATGATCCACTCCCTGTACTCCAACCGGGAGATCTTCCTGCGCGAGCTTATCTCCAATGCCGCCGACGCCTGCGACAAGTTGCGCTACGCGGCCCTGGACAACGATGCCCTCTACGAAGGCGACAGCGAGCTGCGCATCGAGATCGAGCATGATGCCGAGGCGGGCACCGTGACGGTGCGCGACAACGGCATCGGCATGAGCCGCGATGAGGTGATCGCGAACCTCGGCACCATCGCGCGCAGCGGCACCGCCGAGTTTCTCAAGCAGCTCTCCGGCGAGCAGCAGAAGGACGCTCGCCTGATCGGCCAGTTCGGTGTCGGCTTCTATTCCGGCTTTATCGTCGCCGATGACATCACCGTGCGTACCCGCAAGGCGGGCACCGAGCAGGGGGAAGGCGTCGAGTGGCGCTCCAGGGGCGAGGGCGAGTTCACCGTCGCCGATGTCGAGCGCGAGGCCCACGGCACCGAGATCGTTCTGCACCTCAAGGAGGACGCCCGCGAGTTCGCCGATGACTTCCGCCTGCAGAGCCTGGTGCGCAAGTACTCCGATCACATCGAGGTGCCGGTGCGCATGCCCAGGGTCGAGACGGCCCGCGACGAGGATGGCAAGGAGATCGAGGGCAGCGAGACCGTCAGCTGGGAGACCGTCAACGAGGCCACCGCCCTGTGGGTGCGTCCCAAGAGCGAGCTCAGCGACGATGAGTACAAGGCCTTCTACAAGCACGTGGCCCACGACTTCACGGACCCGCTGACCTGGAGCCACAACAAGGTCGAGGGCAAGCTCGAGTACGTAAGCCTGCTCTACGTGCCTAGCCGCGCGCCGTTCGACCTCTACGAGCGCGATGGCGCCCGCGGCGTGAAGCTCTATGTGCAGCGCGTCTTCATCATGGACGACGCCGAGCAGTTCCTGCCGCTCTATCTGCGCTTCATCAAGGGCGTGCTGGATACCCGCGACCTGTCGCTCAACGTCTCCCGCGAGCTGCTGCAGCAGGACCCCCAGGTCGAGAAGATCAAGAGCGCGCTGACCAAGCGCTCCCTGGACATGCTCAAGAAGCTGGCCAAGGATCCCGAGGCCTACCAGACCTTCTGGAACACCTTCGGCAGCGTGCTCAAGGAGGGCCCGGCGGAGGACTTCGCCAACCGTGAGAAGATCGCCGGCCTGTTGCGCTTCTCCACCACCCATACCGACAGCGCCACCCAGGACCAGTCGCTGGCCGACGTGGTGTCGCGCATGAAGGAGGGTCAGGAGAAGATCTACTATATCGTCGCCGACGGCTTCAATGCGGCGAAGAACAGCCCGCATCTGGAGATCTTCCGCAAGAAGGGCATCGAGGTGCTGCTGCTCCACGACCGCATCGACGAGTGGCTGATGAGCCACCTCACCGAGTTCGAGGGCAAGGCCTTCGTTGACGTCGCCAAGGGCGAGCTCGACCTCGGCGAGATCGAGGACGAGGAGGAGAAGAAGGCGCAGGAGGAGACCGCCAAGGCCAAGGAGGATCTGGTCAAGCGCGTCAAGGAGGCGCTGGGCGATACCGTCCAGGAGGTCAAGGTGACTCATCGTCTGACCGACTCGCCGGCCTGTGTGGTGCTGCCCGAGCACGAGATGGGCTTCCAGATGCGTCGCATCATGGAGGCCGCTGGCCAGGCCCTGCCCGAGGTCAAGCCGATTCTCGAGCTCAATCCCGAGCACGCCCTGGTGGCGCGCCTCGAGGGTGTCGAGGGCGAGGGCTTCGACGATCTGGCCCATATCCTGCTCGACCAGGCGATCATCGCCGAGGGGGGGCATCTCGATGATCCCGCCGCCTACGTCAAGCGCCTCAACGCCCTGCTAAGCGCCTGATTCCTCTGCATTGACTGACCAGTCTGCAGGCCGCCTCCGGGCGGCCTGCTTGCGTTGGGCACCGCTGTTGGGCACTTGCCTTTTCGTCTGTTTCCGGTCAGCGTTGCACCTCTCCAGCTGTCACACCGATGATGCCCTATGCCTCGCCTTCGACGCTGAATCGACGGTTGTGCAATGCGGCATTGTACGGTATGAATAAAAAGCCTGACCTATGCACGAATTCAATAACCAACCGGGAGATCCAACGTGAAGATTGGTGCACCCAGGGAGCTCGCCAAGGGCGAGGCGCGCGTCGCGCTGACCCCTGACAGCGCGAAGTTCATCCAGAAGCTTGGACACGACTGCCTGATCGAGAGCGGCGCCGGCGTGGCCGCCGGCTTCGATGACGAGGCCTATCGCAACGCCGGCGTCACCGTGGTCGACGGGGCCGAGGCGCTGTGGAGCGAGGCCGAGGTGGTGATCAAGGTCCGTGAGCCCGAGGAGGCGGAGGCCGAGCGCCTGCGCGAGGGCCAGACCCTGATCAGCTTCTTCTGGCCGGCCCAGAACGAGGCGCTGCTCGAGAAGTGTCGCGCCCAGGGCGCCACCGTGGTGGCCATGGACATGGTGCCGCGTATCTCGCGGGCCCAGAAGATGGACGCCCTGTCGTTGATGGCCAATATCGCCGGCTATCGCGCGGTGATCGAGGCGGGCAACAACTTCGGGCGCTTCTTCACCGGTCAGGTGACGGCCGCCGGCAAGGTGCCGCCGGCCAAGGTGCTGGTGATCGGCGCCGGGGTGGCGGGGCTTTCCGCCATCGGTACGGCCACCAGCCTGGGGGCCGTGGTGCGCGCCTTCGATGTGCGCCCCGAGGTCTCGGAGCAGATCGAATCCATGGGCGCCGAGTTCCTGTTTCTCGACTTCGACGAGAGTCAGGACGGCTCCGAGACGGGCGGCTATGCGGCTCCCTCCAGCCCCGAGTTCCGCGAGAAGCAGCTCGAGTGCTTCCGCGAGCAGGCCCCCGACATCGATATCGTCATCACCACGGCACTGATCCCCGGGAGGCCGGCGCCCAAGCTGTGGCTGGAGGATATGGTCCAGGCCATGAAGCCGGGCTCGGTGGTCATCGACCTGGCCGCGGAGAAGGGCGGCAACTGTGATCTGACCGTCGCCGACGAGAAGGTGGTCTCCGACAACGGCGTGGTGGTGGTCGGCTATACCGACTTCCCGTCACGCATGGCGACCCAGTCGTCGCTGCTCTACGCCACCAATATCCGCCATATGCTGACCGATCTGACCCCCGAGAAGGATGGCCAGATCCACCATGACATGGAGGATGATGTCATCCGTGGCGCCACGGTGGTTCACGCCAGTGAAGTCACCTTCCCGCCTCCGCCGCCCAAGGTAAAGGCGATCGCCGCGGCCAAGCCCAAGCCCAAGGAGAAGGAGCCGACGCCGGAGGAGAAGAAGGCCGCCGAACTGGCCACCTTCAAGGCCCAGACCAAGCGTCAGGTAACCCTGCTGGGCGTCGGTGGGGCGCTGATGCTGCTGCTCGGCCAGGTGGCACCGGCCTCGTTCATGCAGCACTTCATCGTCTTCGCGCTGGCCTGCTTCGTGGGCTTCCAGGTGATCTGGGGCGTCAGCCACTCGCTGCATACCCCGCTGATGGCGGTGACCAATGCCATCTCCGGGATCATCATCCTGGGGGCACTGCTGCAGATCGGTTCGGGCAGCGGGCTGGTAACGCTGATGGCGGCCATCTCGGTGCTGGTGGCGACCATCAATATTGTGGGCGGCTTCCTGGTGACACGCCGGATGCTGGCCATGTTCCAGAAATCGTGATCCGCGGAGACAACCCATGCTGAGTCAAGGATTCGTGTCTGCCGCGGCGATCGCGGCGAGTGTACTGTTCATCCTCTCCCTGGGGGGATTGAGCAATCAGGAGAAGGCCAAGCGGGCGGTGTGGTACGGCATCGTCGGCATGGCCGTGGCGGTGTTCTTTACCGCCTTGGGGCCGGGAATCGGCGCCTATGGCTGGATGATTCCGATGATGGTCATCGGCGCCGGCATCGGTGTCTATGTGGCCAAGAAGGTCGACATGACCGAGATGCCGCAGCTGGTGGCGGCGCTGCATAGCTTCGTCGGCCTGGCCGCGGTGTTCGTCGGCTGGAGCGCCGACCTGGAGCGTCGCCGCGTGCTGGCGGCTCGTGCCATCGAGGCGAGCACCGATCAGTTCTCGGCCTTTGCCGGCCTGGTGGCCACCAAGGCGCCGGACGAGCTGATGTTCCTGCAGATCGAAGTGGTGCTGGGCGTGTTTATCGGTGCGGTGACCTTCACCGGCTCGATCATCGCCTTCGGCAAGCTGGCCGGCAAGATCGACGGCAAGCCGCGGCAGCTGCCCGGCGGTCATATGCTCAATGCCGGTGCCGCGGCGCTCTCGCTGCTGCTCGCCATCCTCTATCTCAACGGTGCCGGCTTCTGGACCCTGCTGCTGATCGCCGCCCTGGCGTTCTTCATCGGCTATCACCTGATCATGGGCATCGGCGGTGCCGACATGCCGGTGGTGGTGTCGATGCTCAACAGCTACTCCGGCTGGGCCGCGGCGGCCATCGGCTTCACGCTCTCCAACGACCTGCTAATCGTCACCGGTGCCCTGGTGGGCTCCTCCGGTGCCATCCTGTCGTACATCATGTGCAAGGCGATGAACCGCAACTTCCTCAACGTCATCCTCGGCGGCTTCGGTGGTACCCAGGGGCCGGCGGCGGAGATCGAGGGCGAGCAGGTCGCCATCGACGCGGGTGGCGTGGCCAGTGCGCTCAACGATGCCGACAGCGTGATCATCGTGCCGGGCTACGGCATGGCGGTGGCCCAGGCCCAGAATGCGGTGAGCGAGCTGACCCGCAAGCTGCGCGCCGCGGGCAAGAACGTTCGCTTCGGTATCCATCCGGTGGCAGGCCGCCTGCCCGGGCACATGAACGTGCTGCTGGCCGAGGCCAAGGTGCCCTATGACATCGTGCTGGAGATGGACGAGATCAACGATGACTTCGCCTCCACCGATGTGGTGATCGTCATCGGCTCCAACGATATCGTCAATCC
Organism: Halomonas sp. LES1; assembly: GCF_031846005.1. Taxonomy (NCBI): domain Bacteria; kingdom Pseudomonadati; phylum Pseudomonadota; class Gammaproteobacteria; order Oceanospirillales; family Halomonadaceae; genus Halomonas; species Halomonas sp. LES1. The sequence continues at coordinate 55,380 of NZ_JAVRGC010000010.1, read as the reverse complement.
GGCCGCCGAAGAGGATCCCAACAGCCCCATCGCCGGCATGCCGGTGCTCAAGGTGTGGGAGGCCAAGCAGGTGTTCGTCAGCAAGCGTGGCCAGGGTACCGGCTATTCCGGTATCGAGAACCCGCTGTTCTTCAAGGAGAACACCCGGATGTTCTACGGCGATGCGCGTGAGAGCATCGACTCGCTGCTGCATCTGGTCGACTGACACGCCCTCCCTCCGCGGCCCGTCTCGGGCCGCATCTCGAGACGCCCGGACCGGTCACGGTCCGGGCGTCTTTTTCGCTACAATCCCCCCATTCAATCAACTCCTGCGGAGTGCATCATGGCAGAAGAACGCATGCGGGTGGCGGTGCTCGGGGGGGGCAGCTTCGGCACCGCCCTGGCCAGCATCGCCGCCGACAACGGGGCCGAGGTGCGTCAGTGGCTGCGCGACCCGGCGCTGGCCGAGCAGATCAACCGCGAGCATGTCAACGGACGCTACCTGCCCGGTTACGCCATCAATCCGGCGGTGGTGGCCTCCACCGAGATGGCCGAGGTGCTGCCGGGCGCCGGCCTGGTGCTGGTGGCGATCCCCTCCAAGGCATTCGGCGATGTGGTGCGACAGGCACGCACGCATCTGAGCCCCGATCAGATCCTGGTCAGCACCACCAAGGGGATCCAGGAAGAGGGCTTCAAGCTGATGAGCCAGATTCTCGAGGAGGAGACCGGCTTCCCCCATATCGGGGTGATCTCGGGGCCCAATCTCGCCTCCGAGGTGGCCGACAAGCAGCTCACCGCCACGGTGATCGCCAGCGACGACCCCGAGACCCGTACCCGGGTACAGGCGGCGCTTGGCTGTGACTACTTCCGGGTCTATGCCAGCAACGACCGCTATGGCGTTGAGCTGGGCGGGGCACTGAAGAACCTCTACGCCATCGCCGCCGGCATGGCCGCGGCCCTGGGCATGGGCGAGAACACCCGCAGCATGCTGATGACCCGGGCGCTGGCCGAGATGAGCCGCTTCGCCGTCTCCCTGGGGGCCAATCCCATGACCTTCCTGGGACTGGCCGGGGTGGGGGATCTGATCGTCACCTGTTCATCGCAGCTGTCGCGCAACTATCGGGTCGGCTATGCGCTGGGCGAGGGGCACAGCCTGGACGAGGCGGTCGAGGCCCTGGGGCAGGTGGCCGAGGGTGTCAACAGCGTACGCCTGGTGCGCGACAAGGCCCGCGATGAAGGGATCTACATGCCGCTGGCCGAGGGGCTCTATCAGGTGCTGTTCAAGGGAGTGCCGGCCCAGGAGATGGCGCGACTGTTGATGCTGGGTGAGCAGAGCAGCGACGTGGAGTTCGTGCTGGCCCGGGAGGATGTGCAGCGCGCCCACCGCGAGCAGAGTGGACAGAGGCGGAGAGGAGGGGGTGATGAACATGAGCATGAGTGAGCGGCTGCTGATCATGCGCCACGGCGAGGCGGGGCTAGGGAGTCCCGACGCCGAGCGTGAACTGACCCCTCGGGGGCTGCAGCAGGTGCGTCGCGTGGCGGAGTGGCTAAGCCGCCGCGACGACCTGGCGGGACTGCGCCTGCTGGCCAGCCCCTATCGACGCGCCCGCCAGAGCGCCGCGGTGTTGGGCGAGGCGCTGGGTGTCGAGGTCGAGACCCTGTCGATCATCACGCCGGATGACTCGCCCCACGCGGTGACCGACTGGCTGCTCGAGCTGCCCCAGGGGCGACCGTTGATGCTGGTCAGCCATATGCCGCTGGTGGGGGCGCTGGCGGGCGTGCTCGTGGAGGGACGCGAGGATGGCGGCCTGGGCTTCCCCACTGCTGCCGTGGCCGAGCTCGAGGCCGATGCCTGGGCGGCGGGCTGTGCGCGGCTGGCAAGGTTTGTGACGCCGGCCGAACTGGACTGAGTTGGGGCCAGGGTAGGGCTAGGCAGAACGCGAGGGGAGCTGAGGCTTTCCGAGAAGCCGGCTCCCAACGATGGAGCCCTTGGCGCTCCGGGGCTAAGGCTATATCAGCCCGGCCATCTGTAGGCCGAACACGCCCAGGGTGATGGTGGCGCTGGCCATCAGGGTGGTCAGGGCGATGATATTGGCGGTAAGCACGGCGTTGCCGCCCATGGTCTTGGCCATCACGAAGGCCGCCGCCGCGGTGGGGCTTGCGAAGAACAGGAACATCACCCCCAGCTCGCGCCCCTCGAAGCCGGCGAGCCAGGCCGTCGTGGTGGCAAGCACGGGGATCGTCACCATCTTCATCATGCTGGCACCGGCCGCCAGGCCCCCCGAGCGGCGAATGGCTTCCAGCGAGAGGGTGGCACCGACACAGATCAGCGCCAGCGGCAGGGTCAGGGAGGCGAAGTACTCCCCCGAGGTGATCACCCAGTCGGGCAGACCCAGCCCCGACAGTGCCACCGGCATGGCCAGTACGACCGCCAGGATCAGCGGGTTGCGCACGATCTGCATCAGCATCTGGCGCCAGTCGGTCGTGACCTCCTCCTGATGGGTGGCCAGGGCGATCACCGAGAAGGCGTTGTAGGTCAGGATCACCACACCCAGCAGCAGGCCGCCGGCGGAGAGACCGTAGTCGCCGTACATCCCCGCCGCCAGGGCCAGGCCGACGATGCCGCAGTTGCCGCGAAAGGCGCCCTGGATATAGCTGCCGCGGTCGGCCAGGGGGACGCGAAGCCGGGCCCAGCCCCAGGCGAGGAGGAAGCTGCCCAGGGTGGCCAGGGCAAACACCCCGAGCATCCGCGGGTTGAGGGTCGCCTCGAGGTCGGCGCGGATGATGCTCAGGAAGATCAGCGTGGGCAGGGTTGCCTTGAACACCAGCTGTGAGGCGGTGGTGACGAAGGCCGAATCGATCCAGCGAGCGCGCTTGAGTCCCAGGCCGATAAACACCATGGCGAAGACCGGCAGGGTGATCTCCAGGGTGGCCTGGAAGGTCGCCAGGGCCTCCATCACCGTAGCAACCAGAAGCCGACCAGCATGGCGGCAAGCACGGTAGCGAAGAAGAGTCGATTGCGAAGGCGGGTATCACGGGGCTTGCGGGTGGTCACGGGAGCTCCTGGTAGATGGATGTCGACTTGGCGAAACATGGTAATCCCGTTAGCCTGCTACCGCCATCCGTGCCTGAACTGCCCCGTCACAGGAAAGAGACCATGTCCACCAACACCGACCGACCCACGTTGCTGTTCGCCCATGCCAATGGCTTCCCCGGGGCCTGCTATCACAGCTTCCTGGCGCCGTTGGGGGAGCGTTTCGACCTCCATCCCGTGGATCGCCTCGGCCACCATCCCGACTTTCCGGTGGGGCATAACTGGCAGGCACTGCGCGATGAGCTGCTGAACGTCGTGGCCCGGTTCGACGCCCCGGTGATCGGGGTGGGCCACTCCATGGGCGGCGTGCTGATGGCGATGGCCGCCGAGACGGCGCCGGAACGCTTTCGCAGTGTGGTGATGCTCGACCCGCCGCTGATGCTGGGTATCGACGCCTGGGGAATGAAGGCGGCCAAGTGGCTGGGACTGGTGGACCGGGTGACGCCGGCTGGCAAGAGCCTGGGCCGCCGCACCACCTGGCCGGACCGGGAGGCGATGCGCCACTACCTGCGCCGACGAGGCCTGTTTCGGCGGTTCACCGAGCAGGCCCTGGACGACTACGTCGAGGGTGGAACCCGACTGCTCGATGACGGCCGGGCTCTACTGACCTACGACCCCGATATCGAGGTGGAGATCTTCCGCCACCTGCCGGACCACCTGGGCGACCTGCCGCGGCGGCTGCGGGTGCCCCACGCCATCCTGGCCGGCGAGGACTCCGACCTGCTGACGCCGCGCCGTCGACGCCGGCTGATCCGCCATGGGGTCAAGGTGCGGCTGGTGCCTGGCACCCATATGTTTCCCATGGAGCATCCTGTCGAGGTGCGCCAGCGACTGCTTGCCGCGCTGGACGAGCTGCTGGGGGAGGCGTCATGACCTCGCCACGGATCCTGAGCCTGGCCGAAGGGCGCCTGGCAGGACTGGCCTGGGGCGAGCCGGAGGCCCCGCCGTGGCTGGCCCTGCACGGCTGGCTGGACAATGCCGCCAGCTTCTCGCGCCTGGCTCCCGTGCTTGCCAGCCAGCTGGGAGTGCGCATCGTCGCCATCGACTTCGCAGGCCACGGTCACTCATGGCATACGCCCGGTGACTATGCCATCTGGGACTACTGCGACGATGTGCTCGATGCGGCAGATGCCCTGGGCGCCACGCGCCCGACCCTGCTGGCTCACTCCATGGGGGCCGGGGTGGCCTGTCTGCTGGCCGCCGCCCTGCCGGAACGGGTGGCGCGGCTGGCGCTGATCGATGGGCTCGGAGCGGTGACCACTGCGGCCGAGGAGTCCCCGCGGCAGCTGCGTCGAGGCCTGTTGGGACACCGTCGCTCGCCCTCGCGTCCGGCGCGCTATGCTGACGAAGAGGAGGCCGTGAACGCACGCGTCAAGGGGGGAGCCACGCCGGTGAGTGCCGAGGCCATCCGTCCCGTGGTGCGCCGTAACCTAAAGGAGTGGGCGGACGGGCGGCTGGGGTGGCGAACCGACCCTCGCCTGGTGCGCCCCTCGCCGGTGCGGCTGACCCCCGAGCAGGTGGTGGCCTGCCTGGCCGAGATCGCCTGCCCGACGCTGCTGATCGAAGGGGAGGAGGGCATCCTGGGCGAGACAGAGCGGGCGCGTTCGGCTCGTACGGCGATGCCCGGGCTCGAGCGTCGAGTGTTGGCGGGTGGACACCACCTGCACCTGGAGCCCGAGGCGGTATCGGCGGTGGCCGAGACCATCGCTAGATGGGCGGTGAGCGGCAGGGAGCCGTAAGACAGATGAGGAGTCGCAGGGGTATGAACGACAGGTCGGCAGCCTCCGGTGAGACGAAACGCGTGGCACTGGTGCTGGGCAGCGGTGGGGCGCGCGGCTATGCCCATATCGGCGTGATCGAGGAGGTCGAGCGCCGCGGCTACGAAGTCGTGGCGGTCTCCGGCTGCTCCATGGGAGCGCTGGTCGGGGGGGTCTATGCCGCGGGGCAGTTGGCCGCCTATCGCGATTGGGTCTGTCGCCTCGACTACTTCGATGTGCTGCGGCTGGTGGATGTCTCCTGGAGTGCCATGGGCGCCATGAAGGCCAACAAGGTGATGAGCAAGCTGGAGAGCCTGGTGGGGGATACCCGCATCGAGGATCTGGCGATCCCGGTGACGACAGTGGCCACCGACTTGACCCATCAGCGCGAGGTGTGGTTTCAGAGTGGCCCGCTGCTCGAGGCGATCCGTGCCTCCATTGCCGTCCCCGGGGTGATCACGCCGGTGCATCGTGGCCAGCAGGTGCTGGTCGACGGGGGACTGCTCAACCCGCTGCCGATCACCCCCTCCGTCTCGGCGGCGGCGGACCTGGTACTGGCGGTGAACGTGACGGCCCACAGTCCGCGGCCGGTGACCCTGGAGGAGCTGCTTCCCCCCGAGGCCGCACGCCTGGAGCGCGAGGCCGCTGAAACGGCGTCGGGGAAGGAGTTCGGCGCCTGGATCGAGGAGGTGAAGCGTGCCGCCGGGCGCTGGATCGATGGTCGGCGGGGGGGCGCCAATGGCGCCGAGGGCGAGGAGGACGAGCAGAGCGATCAGAGTGAGGAGAGCAGCCGTCGCCGTCAGTGGGGGCGCCTGGACATGGCGCTGGCGTCCTTCGATATTACCCAGGCGGCGCTGGCCAAGTACAAGGTCGCGGGCTATCCACCGGATGTACTGATCGAGGTGCCCAAGACGGTATGTGGCGCCTATGAGTTTCATCGTGCCGAGGCGCTGATCACCCTGGGGCGCCAGCTGGCGGTGGAGGCCCTGGATCGCTACGAAGGCCGTAGCCATCCGAGCTGGGGGGGGCGTGGCATCATCGTCGGGCCACGTCTGCCGGGCGACACGCGGTCGTCCGAATAACCCTCAGCGTTCCCCCCGCCGGCGCAGCAGCACATAGACGGCGCCGGTGCCGCCTTCGGCCTCCACGGCCGAGCAGAACGCCAGCACCCCGGGCCATTCGCGCAGCCACGCATTGACGTGGCTCTTGAGCACCGGGTAGTTGCCGTCCGTGCCCCACGCCTTGCCATGCACCACCAGCAGGCAGCGGCGTCGCTCCACGGCAGCATCACGCAGGAACCCCTCCAGCTGCTCGCGGGCTTCTTCCAGGGTGTAGCCGTGCAGGTCGAGCCCCGCCTCCCAGGCCATCTCGCCGCGCTTGAGGCGGCTACGGGTACGCCATGGCAGGTCGGGAAGGGCGAAGTCGAGATATTCCGAGGGACGCACCGCCTCCACGCGGCCATCCGAGGTTCGCCCGCTGGTGCTGTCGTCACCCGCCGACTGGGCGGCGGCTCGCCGCGCGGCGGCGGCGGCCTCCTCGCGGCGCGGGCGACCCGGGTCGGCGCGATTGCGCTTGATCGGCTTGACGCCGGCCTGCTGCAGGGCCTGGCGGAAGGCGCTGATCTCGTCATCGTCCAGGCGGTGGCGGTTTTGGCTCATGGGGCAGGGCTCATGGGGCAGGGCTTATGGTCAGTATCGGCTGGTTGGCGAGGGGGACCAGTATACCCGGCGTGGCGTGGCTGTGAACCGGCGGGCCGGGTTACAATCATTGACCCATTATTTCACGACGTTCAGGTGCCCCCTTGGCCGATCAGCACGCCCCGCGCGCGACCTCCACTCTGACGCTTACCGATGACCGGCTCGCCGCCGAGCTCCTGACCCTGCGCGACTGCCTGCGCTGGGCGGCCAGCGAGTTTCATCTGGCCGGGCTGTTTCATGGTCATGGCGGTGATTCGCCCTGGGACGAGGCGGTGGCCCTGACCCTGGGCGCGCTGCATCTGCCCTGGAATGTCGACCCGGCGGTGCTCGACGCTCGCCTGCTGCCCATGGAGCGCAGTCGTATCGTCGCCCTGGTACGCGAACGCATCGTCCACCGGCGACCGCTGCCCTACCTGCTGGGTGAGGCGTGGTTCGCCGGCCTGCCCTTCGATGTCGACGAGCGGGTGCTGATCCCGCGCTCGCCCATCGCCGAACTGGTGGAGTCGGGCTTCGACGCCTGGTTCCCCGAGGAGCCGCCACACCGGGTGCTCGACCTGTGCGCCGGCTCCGGCTGTATCGGCATCGCCACGGCGCTGCATCTGCCCACCAGTGAGGTGGACCTCGCCGATATCAGCCAGGAGGCGCTGGCGGTGGCCCGGCAGAACATCAGCCGTCATGATGTCGGCGCCCGGGTGAGGGCAGTGGCATCGGATCTGTTCGATGCGCTTTCCGGTCGCTATGACCTGATCGTCTCCAATCCGCCCTATGTGGATGCCCGCGATCTGGCCATCATGCCCGCCGAGTTCCGCCACGAGCCTGCGCTGGCACTGGGGTCCGGCGCGGACGGCCTGGATATCACCAGGCGTATCCTGCGCGAGGCCCGCGACCATCTGACCGAGCGCGGCGTGCTGATCGTCGAGGTGGGCAACTCCGATCACCATCTGGAGGAGGCCTTCCCCGAGGTGCCCTTCCTGTGGCTCGACTTCGAGCGCGGTGGCCAGGGGGTATTCGCCCTGACCGCCGATGAACTCGACGCCCATGCGGCGTCCTTCGCCTGATTCACCGACTTCCGATCACTCGAGGAACGCCCATGTCCGGCAATACCTTCGGCAAGCTGTTTACCGTCACCACCTTCGGCGAGAGCCATGGCCCGGCGCTGGGCGCCATCGTCGACGGTTGCCCGCCTGGCCTGCCGCTCAGCGAGGAGGACCTTCAGCGCGACCTGGATCGTCGTCGCCCCGGCACCTCGCGCCATACCACCCAGCGCCGCGAGCCCGATCGGGTGCGTATCCTCTCGGGGGTCTTCGAGGGGCAGACCACCGGTACCGCCATTGGCCTGCTGATCGAGAATACCGATCACCGCTCCAAGGACTATTCGAAGATCAAGGACCAGTTCCGCCCGGCCCACGCCGACTACAGCTATCACCACAAGTACGGTATCCGTGACTACCGCGGTGGGGGGCGCTCCAGCGCCCGTGAGACCGCGATGCGTGTGGCCGCCGGGGCCATCGCCAAGAAGTACCTCGCGTCTCGGGGCATCACCGTGCGCGGCTACATGAGCCAGCTTGGCCCCATCGAGATCGCCTTCAGGAGCTGGGAGGCGGTCGAGGCCAACCCCTTCTTCTGTCCCGATGCCAGTCGAGTGGAGGAGCTCGAGGCCTACATGGACCAGCTGCGTCGCGACCAGGACTCGGTAGGGGCGAAGATCACGGTGGTGGCCGAGGGGGTGCCGCCGGGGCTCGGCGAGCCGGTGTTCGACCGGCTCGACGCCGAGCTGGCGCATGGTCTGATGAGCATCAATGCGGTTAAGGGGGTGGAGATCGGTGACGGCTTCGCCGCCGTGGCCAGTCGTGGCAGTGAGCACCGCGACGAGATGACGCCCGAAGGCTTTCTCTCCAACCATGCCGGCGGTGTGCTGGGCGGTATCTCCAGCGGACAGGCGATCATCGCGCATCTGGCGCTCAAACCGACCTCCAGCATCACCACCCCCGGGCGCAGCATCGATATACAGGGCAACCCGGTGGAGGTGATTACCAAGGGGCGCCATGACCCCTGTGTGGGCATTCGGGCCACGCCGATCGCCGAGGCGATGATGGCGCTTACCCTGATGGATCACCTGCTGCGTCAGCGTGGCCAGAACGCCGATGTCAGCGTCGAGACCCCGACACTGCGATGAGGGCGCGTTGAGGGCCATCTCGTTGAGGGCAGGCCAGGGGAGGCTGCTACACTGCGAGGCAGACCAACGGACAGGGCTGACACCATGAAGATCAACGTCGAGTTTGACCTTACCCCCGATGAGTTCCGCCAGGCACTGGGGCTGCCGGATGTGGCGGCCTTCCAGAAGGATCTGCTGGATCGAATCCAGAAGCAGATGGAGTCCGGGGTGGAGGGCTATGACCCGATGAGCCTGATGCAGCCGTTCCTGCAGCAGACCGGCATGGGGCAGGGCATGACCCAGGGGCTGTCGCAGGGCTTGTCCCAGGGGCTCTCCCAGGGGCTATCCAGCTTCGGTACCTATCAGCAGATGATGCTCGACATGCTCAAGCAGGCCGGTCAGTCCGCCGCTCAGTCCGAGCCCGAGGAGGGGGCGGACAGTCGTGCGACCAAGACCGGCAGCAAGAGCGAAGAGGCCGATGCGGGTTCCAGAAGTGTTTCCGCCAAGACGAGCAGCGGCAACTCCTCAGGCCGTGCCAAGTCCACCAAGGGGGCCGCGAGCGCCCGTTCACGAACCAAGCGCGACAGCTGATGCAAGCCGCCATGCCGATATAAGCCCCAGGTCTTGCCGCACCCTGACGTCATGGACTTTCAACATGGCCTTGCAACATGGTCTTGCAACACCGCTGGAGGCAGACTAGTCTTTGTGCAGTGCAACATGGCCGGGCGAGCCACTCGCCTAGCACCACCCTTCGGGAGGATGTGTCATGCAGGACAAGATGATCGAGAACTTCAACGAGCAGACCCGCCAGCTCTTCGAGCCGATGCGCAAGCTCAACTCCCTGATGCTGAACAACATGGAGAAGCTCTCCCAGTATCAGATGGAATCATTGAAGCGCTACAGCCAGATGGGCACCGAGCGGATGCGGGATGCCAGCGAGGTTCAGGATGCCGACAGCCTGCGTGATTTCGGCACCCGCCAGGCCGAGATGATGAACGAGCTCTCTCAGCAGATGATGGCGGATGCCAAGGCGCTCTCCGAGATGAGCCTGGAGTTCAAGGCCGAGATGGAGACGCTCTTTACCGAGCAGGCCAAGGCCATGGGTGAGGCTGCCAAGCAGACGTCCGCGGCGGACAGTGACGAGCCGGCCAAGGCGAAGTCCTCACGGGGTGGCTCCAGCAAGAGCTGAGACAGTGTTCAGGCGCTGTCACCCGGCGCAATTCGGCTCCTTGCGGGGTCGCTGTCCAATCCGCCGCCCCTTTGCGAGGATGGCGGAGCATCTTATCCGATGTCGGCATGACATGGTCGACGGACCAGGAGGGTTCAATGCAGCCAGGGGTTCAAGCACCGACACAAGCCGAGCTGGAGGCGTGGAATGCCCAGCTTAAGCAGATCGGCGAGGAGTATCGGCATTTGATGGGCAACCTGCTGGAGCGCATGGTGCCCAGCGATGCCGCCGATTCGGTCTATGGGGATATGCGGGAGAGCTTCCAGGCGGCGGCCGAGTCGCTGATGAGCAATCCGCCCCAGCTCTGGCAGACCCAGGCGCGACTGATGCAGGATCAGGTCCAGTTGTGGCAGAACGGGCTGCGGGCCATGGCGGGCGAGCAGGTCGAGCCGCTGGTAACGCCGAACAAGGGCGATCGTCGGTTCAAGGATGAGGCCTGGACCAGCGACCCCTACTATCTGGCGATCATGCAGCAGTATCTGCTCTTCTCGCGCCTGGTCGAGGAGCTGATCGATGGCCTGGAACTGCCCGCCGAGCAGAAGAGCCGGCTGGGGTTCTATGCCCGCCAGATGGTCAATGCCATGTCGCCCACCAACTTCGTTGCCACCAATCCCGAGGTGATGCGCAAGACATTGGAGACCCGGGGCCAGAATCTGGTCGATGGCCTGGCTCGCCTGCGCCAGGACCTGAGCAACTCCGCCGAGGGGCTCAATGTCTCCATGACCGATCGCAGCGCCTTCGAGGTGGGCAGGAACATCGCCGTGACGCCCGGTTCGGTGGTCTATGAGAACGAGCTGATCCAGCTGATCCAGTACGCCCCCACCACCGAGCAGGTCTACAAGACGCCGCTGCTGGTCGTTCCGCCCTGGATCAACAAGTACTACATCCTCGATCTGCGCGAGGACAACTCCCTCGTCAAGTGGCTGGTCGGTCAGGGGCACAGTGTCTTCCTGATCTCCTGGCGCAACCCGGGCCCGGCCCAGCGCGACCTGACCTGGGCCGACTACATGCAGCTGGGCCCCATCGCCGCCATCGAAGCGATCGAGCAGGCCACCGGCGAGAAGTCGGTCAACCTGCTCAGCTACTGTGTCGGCGGCACCCTGGCGGCCTCCACCGTGGCCTATCTCACCAGCACTCGCCGTGGGCGCCGGGTCAAGTCGGCTACCTATATGACGACGCTGCAGGACTTCCGTGACCCGGGCGAGATCGGCACCTTCCTCAGCGAGCCGGTGCTTGAGGGCATCGAGGCGAAGATGGAGCGTGACGGCTATCTGGATGGTCGTGTGATGGCCTTCAGCTTCAACCTGCTGCGCGAGAACGACCTGTTCTGGTCCTTCTACATCAGCAACTACCTGAAGGGCGATGTGCCGGCCCCCTTCGACCTGCTCTACTGGAACACCGACGGCACCAATCTGCCGGCAGCAACCCATGGCTGGTACCTGCGCCATATGTATATGGAGAACAAGCTGGTCGAGCCCGGTGGCATCGAACTCGACGGGGTCAAGATCGACCTGCGCAAGATCTCCACGCCCAGCTACTTCCTCTCGACCCGGGAGGACCATATCGCCAAGTGGAACAGTACCTACTATGGGGCGCTGCTGCCCAAGGGACCGGTGACCTTTGTGCTGGGTGGGTCGGGGCATATCGCCGGGGTGGTCAACCCGCCGCACAAGAACAAGTACGGCTACTGGACCAACGATTCGTTGCCCGAGACCCACGAGGAGTGGCTGGCCGGGGCCCAGCAGCACGAGGGCTCCTGGTGGCCCCACTGGCAGGCGTGGATGACCGACAATGGCTATGTCGATGCCGAGAAGATGGTGGCGGCACGCCAGCCCGGTGATGGCGAGCTCTCCATCATCGAGCCGGCGCCGGGGCGCTATGTCAAAATGACCATTCCCGAGGTGCTGGGCGAAATCCCGACTCCGTCGGAAGCCTGAAGCTGTAAGCTATAAGTAGAAGGCTATAACTAACAGTAGAAGCGCCCAGTCGATGAATCGGCTGGGCGCTTCTTGATTTTTGCTGCCGTTTTTGTGCAGCGTCCGGTTTATCGCTTGCGGCGCAGCCGAAGCCCCGGCAGCACCATCAGGGCGGCGAGCAGCCAGGTGGGCCAGCTGCCGGTGCGGGTGAAGGGGGTAAGCCCCTGCATGGGGATCGCCTCGCCGCCAAGGCTGGTCATCTCGAACTGGGGAGCCCGGGTGGTGATGCGCCCTTGGGCATCGATGATGGCGGTGACGCCATTGCTGGTGGCACGAATCACGTAGCGGCCGTTCTCCAGGGCGCGTAGCCGGGCCATCTGCAGATGCTGCAGGGGGCCGATGGAGCGGCCGAACCAGGTGTCATTGGAGACCGTCAGCAGCAGCGCCGCCTGGCGCGCCTGGGCGGCGACACGATCCGGGTAGATGATCTCGTAGCAGATGGCGTTGCCGATGGTGGTGCCGGCGGCCCTGAGCGGCGCCTGGCCTTCCGGCCCGGGCGTCATGGCCGGCATCGGCAGATTGAAGAAGGCGATGGTATCGGCAAGCAGGCTCTCCAGGGGGAGGTATTCGCCGAAGGGCACCAGATGCGTCTTGCGGTACTCCCCCTCGACATCACCCAGGCCGATCACGCTGTTGTAGTAGAGTCCGGCGTCGTCACGCTGCAGGATGCCGGTGAGCAGGGCGGTGCCGGGGGCGAGATTGGACTGCACCCGCTCGAGGATGGGTCGCGCTTCGCGTTCGAACATCGGCAGGGCCGCCTCGGGCCAGATGATCAGGTCCGGGGCGTCGTCGCTGTGTGCTCGGGTCAGCGCGCTGTAGCGATTGGCGGCCTCGCGCTGGCCGGCTGGGGTCCACTTGATGGCCTGGTCGAGGTTGCCCTGCAGCAGCGCCACGCGTAGCGGTTCACCGGCGGGGCTCGTCCACTGGGCGGGCAGCGCCATGGGGGCGAGCCACAGGGCGGCGACAGGGAGCGCGGCCCACCATCGCCGCCGGAGCAACTCGACGCCGAGGCTGCCGGTCAGCGCGGTGATCAGGGAGAGCAGATAGACCCCGCCTACCGGGGCCCAGGGGGCGAGGGGCGAGTCCACCTGCGAGGTCCCCAGCAGCAGCCAGGGAAAGCCGGTGAACAGCCAGGTGCGCAGCCACTCGCCCAGGACCCAGGCGCCGGCAAAGCTGAGCCAGGCCAGGCGTGGGCCGGTAAGGCGGCGATAGAGCCAGAGGGTCACGGCGGGGAAGAGCGCCAGCCCCGCGACGAACAGCACGGTGAGGAGCAGGGCCAGCGGGATGCCGGTATAGCCATAGTCGTGGATCGATACATAGACCCAGGAGGCGCCGGAGCCGAACAGCCCGAGACCATAGCACCAGCCGCGCAGGGCGGCCTGGCCGGGTGTCAGGGCGTGGATACCCAGGTAGATAAGCCCCGCGGCTACCGGGCCCAGCCACCACAGTTCGAAGGGGGAGGCGGTAAGCGTGGTAAGAACACCGGCCGCGGCTGCCAGCAGGCAGCCGAGGGGTGCGGGCAGGCGAAACACAGACATCTTGGCCCTCCGTGGCAGGCGCGTCAGTCGTCGTCGAGAGCGTCGTCGGAGTTGCTGGGTTCGACTTCCAGTAGTCGGATGCGGCGGTTGTCGGCATTCAGCACCGTGAAGCGCCAGCCGCGGATGACGGTATGCTCGCCCCGTGCCGGCAGGTGGCCGAAACGCTGCATTACCAGGCCGCCGAGGGTGTCGAACTCCTCGTCGGAGAAGTGTGTCTCGAAGCGCTCGTTGAAGTCCTCGATGGGAGTCAGGGCGCGGATGGCGTAGCGCCCCTCGCCCAGGTCGCGAATATCCTCGTCGTCGTCGGCGTCATGCTCGTCCTCGATCTCCCCGACGATCTCCTCGAGGATATCCTCGATGGTGACGATGCCGGCGGTGCCGCCGTACTCATCGACCACGATCGCCATATGGTTGTGCGTGTTCTGGAACTCCTTGAGCAGGCTATTGAGACGCTTGGACTCCGGCACGAACAGCGTCGGCCGCACCACCTCCTCGAGACGGAAGGGCCTGCCGTTCTCCTGGCCGTTGCGCAGCAGCGGCAGCAGGTCCTTGGCCAGCAGGATCCCCTTGACCTCATCGAGGTTCTCGCCGATGACCGGGTAGCGGGAGTGGCCGGTTTCGAGGATTACCGGCAGGTACTCATCCAGCGGCTGGTCGATGGCGATGGCCGTGACCTGGGAGCGCGGGATAAGCACCTCGCGAACCTGCTGGTCGCTGATCTTCAGCGCCCCCTCGATGATCATCATGGCGTCCTGCTCGAGTTTCAGACGGCCTGCCGCCTGACGCAGGAACTCCAGTAGCTCGTCCCGCGAGCTGGGTTCGTCACTGTCGCTGGAGAGCGCCCCCAGCAGTTTCTCGATCCAGGAACGGTTGCCCTGGCCACTCGATCGATCTTCGCTCATGAATCGGCTCTCTCATCCTCGGGTGCGGTCCGATAAGGGTCGGTGATGCCAAGCTCGGCCAGGATCTCGCGCTCCAGTGCCTCCATGGCCTCGGCCTCGTCATCCTCCAGATGATCGTAGCCGAGCAGGTGTAGCGTACCGTGAACCACCATATGAGCGTAGTGATCGTGTAGTGCCTTGTCCTGCTCGGTGGCCTCGGCCACCACCACGGGATGGCAGACCACCAGGTCGCCGAGCAGCGGCAGGGTCACGCCGGGCGGGTTCTCGAAGGGGAAAGAGAGCACATTGGTGGGCTTGTCGCGGCCGCGGTAGTCGCGGTTCAGCGTCTGGCTCTCCGTCGCGTCCACCAGGCGCACGCTGAGCTCGCTGTCGTCCTCCACCACATGGCGCGACAGTACCGCCCCCACCCAGGCCTCCAGCTCGGCCTGGCTCGGCAGGCCCTCGGCCTCGAGGGCGACCTGGCGATCGACCCGGGGAGACGTCATGACTCGCCTCGCTCGCGGCCGAGGCGCTCCTGGCGCTCCTGACGCAGGGTCTCGCGCTCCTGTTCCCGAGCCTCCTTGCGGGCCCGCTCGGCGGCCTCCTGCTCGGCCTCGAAGCTATCGTAGGCCTCGATGATGCGCTGCACCAGGGGGTGGCGCACCACATCCTTGGCGGCGAAGTGGGTCACGCCGATGCCGGGTGTTCCCTTGAGCACCTCGAGGACCTGAATCAGCCCCGAGCTCTGGCCGCGGGGCAGGTCGACCTGGGTCACGTCGCCGGTGATCACCGCGGTGGAGCCGAAGCCGATACGGGTCAGGAACATCTTCATCTGTTCGCGGGTGGTGTTCTGGCTCTCGTCGAGGATGATGAAGGCGTTGTTGAGGGTGCGCCCGCGCATATAGGCCAGCGGGGCGATCTCGATCACCTGGCGCTCGATCAGCTTGGCCACCTGTTCGAAGCCGATCATCTCATAGAGGGCGTCGTAGAGCGGGCGCAGGTAGGGGTCGATCTTCTGGGCCAGGTCGCCGGGCAGGAAGCCGAGCTTCTCGCCGGCTTCCACCGCCGGGCGTACCAGCAGGATGCGGCGAACCTCCTGCTGATTGAGGGCCTCCACCGCCGCGGCGACCGCCAGGTAGGTCTTGCCGGTACCCGCCGGGCCGATGCCGAAGTTGATGTCGTGGGAGCGGATGCTCTGCACATAGCCCTGCTGATTGAGGCCGCGTGGCTTGATCAGGGTGCGCGGCGTGCGGATCAGCACCTCGGCGCCATCGGCATCGCCCTCATCCTCCTCGAGCGCCTGCTGACCGGACTCCTGCAGGAAGAGATGCACGGTATCCGGCTCCAGGTCATTGGCCTCGGTCTCGCGGTAGAGGTGTTCGAGCACGTTGGCGGCGGCCTTGACCCGATGGATGGGCCCGGCCAGCTGGAAGATGTTGCCGCGGTTGCGCAGGGTGATGCCCAGACGGGACTCCACCAGCTTGAGGTTCTCGTCGCGCTGGCCACAGAGGTTGGCCAGGCGGCGCGGGTCGTTGGGTTCGAGGGTCAGAGTGATGATGCGGTTGGCCTGGGAGGCTGTCTGGCTCAAGGCGGGCGGATCCCCTGGAAGATGAGTGTGGCGTCAGCATACTGCCGCGGCGGCCACCGCGGCAATCATTGGTCGAGCAGAGGCGTCGATTCTCAGTAGATCGCCGGGGAGGCGAGCTCGCCACGCAGCGAGTTGGGCAATGCTTCGCTGATCTCGACGTCGACGAAGTAGCCGATCAGCTCGGTGGGATTGGGGGCACGGAAGTTGACCACCCGGTTGTTCTCGGTCCGGCCGGAGAGCTGTCCCGGGTCGCGTGGCGCGAAGCCGGTGACCAGGATGCGCTGGGTGGTGCCCACCATGCGCCGGCTGATCTGCATGGCCTGCTGGTTGATGCGCTCCTGAAGGATCGCCAGGCGCTGCTTCTTGACGCTCTCGGGGGTGTCATCCTCGAGGCTGGCCGCCGGCGTGCCGGGGCGTGCCGAGTAGACGAAACTGAAGGAGTGGTCGAAGCCGATGCGATGAATCAGGTTCATGGTGGCCTCGAAGTCCGCCTCCGTCTCGCCCGGGAAGCCGATGATGAAGTCCGAGGAGAAGCTGATGTCGGGGCGTAGCGCGCGAATGCGCTCCAGTTTCTCGACATACTCCTCGACGCCATGGCCGCGCTTCATGGCGGCGAGCACGCGGTCGGAGCCGGCCTGTACCGGCAGGTGAAGATGGCTGACCAGCTCCGGAATCTCGCCATAGGCCTCGATCAGGCTGTCGGAGAACTCCACCGGGTGAGAGGTGGTGAAGCGAATGCGGTCGATGCCTTCAACGGCCGCCACGCAACCGATCAGCTCGGCCAGGTCGATCTCGTCACCCAGCTGGTTCAGGCCACGGTAGGCGTTGACGTTCTGTCCCAGCAGGTTGATCTCGCGCACGCCCTGGTCGGCCAGGTGAATGACCTCGTCCATCACCGCCTCGAAGGGTCGCGAGACCTCCTCGCCCCGGGTGTAGGGCACCACGCAGAAGGTGCAGTACTTGGAGCAGCCCTCCATGACCGAGACGAAGGCGGTGGCGCCGTCGGAGCTGGGCTTGGGCAGGTGATCGAACTTCTCGATCTCAGGGAAGGTCACGTCGACGACCGAGATCTGGTCCTGCTGGCGCGAGTCGAGCATGGAGGGGACCCGGTGCAGGGTCTGGGGCCCGAACACCATATCGACATGGGGCGCGCGCTTGCGCAGCGCCTCGCCTTCCTGACTCGCCACGCAGCCGCCCACGCCGATCACCAGGTCGGGGTTGTTCTCCTTGAGCTTCTTCCAGCGTCCCAGCTGATGGAACACCTTCTCCTGGGCCTTTTCGCGGATCGAGCAGGTGTTGAGCAGGATGACATCCGCCTCCTGCTCGTCGTCGGTGAGTTCGAGACGGTGAGATTCGCCGAGCAGATCCGCCATGCGGGCGGAATCGTACTCGTTCATCTGGCAGCCGTGTGTCTTGATGAAGAGTTTCTTCGCCATAAGAGTAGGGGTCGTGGCGCCAGGCGCCCGACGTCTGTCACCGGTGGGTTCTGGGGTGCGCGGCGCTCACGGCTCAAGTTCGCCGGAGGCACGGCAATGGATGGCGGTGGCCGCCTGGGCCATCGTTGAAAACAGCCCTATATTATACGTGCCGTGACCGCGGGGAGCCAGCCCGATGCCAGGTGGCACAGGGCTGTTGCAGATAGCTCGACAGCTCGGTAGCCCGGGGCTGATCTGGCGACAAGCCTGCGAGGAGGCGCTGTGAACCCTTCCCTGGGCGCTACCGACGCCATCCCTGGCGTGGGACCTCCTCTTCAGCTTGTCCCCAGCGCCCCTTGGGTCGGTAGCCCTGCCAGGTGGCACGAGTGTGCTAACCTAGCGAGCCCCGGCTGGCTGGATAGCGCCGGGGCCTGGGCCCTGAAGAGTGTTCGATGAGTCGGATGACACTGGTCATGCACTGACCAGCAGTCGTCGAGCCAAGGTGTGGCGGGCGCAGCGGACGACTTTCCCACGGTTGTCCCGGGGGTTGTCCACAGAAGCTGTGCATAACCCTTGCGGAGAGCTGGTGGGCTGTCACCTGTGTGTCGATGCAGCGTCAGTTATCGCCGCCAGGGCCTTGGGCGCCGCAGCGCTTCCCCGCCAGGGCGCCACCTTCAGGATGTTTCCAGGAAACACCTTTCAGCCAGGACGCTTCAGGCAAGGACTCTACAGTCAGGATCATGGCATGACGAAACACCACAGCACACGAACCGGTCTGGGCGTATGTCTGGGCACCCTGCTCGGCCTGCTGGCGCTGCCGCTGGCGGCTCAGGAGCAGAGCGACACCGTCTGGGTCTCCGACTCCCTGACCACCTACGTGCGCAGCGGTCCCACCGACGGCTACCGCATCGTCGGCACCCTTACCGCCGGCGAGCCTGTCGAGCGGCTGGAGACCAGCGGCGACTACACCCGCGTTCGAGGTCCCGGCGGCGACGCCGTCTGGGTGCTCAGCCGCGAGATCCAGGAGGTCCCCAGTGCTCAGGTGCGCCTGCCCGAGCTTGAGCAGCGGGTGGCCGAGCTCGAGGCCGAACTCGACGGCATCGATGAGGCGTGGGAGCAGCGCACCGCCGCGTTGCGTGAGACCCTCGAGGTTCGCGAGGCGCGAGTTGCCGAGCTGGAGTCACGCAACCACCAGCTGGATGGCGAAGCCGAGCACTCCCGCCAGACCGCGCGTGAACTGGAGGCTCGCCTCAACACCCAGGAGGAGGACCTGCTGATGCGCTATTTCATGTATGGCGGCGGCGTGGCCGGTGCCGGCCTGCTGGTTGGCCTGATCGTTCCCCATCTGCCGCGCCGCCGTCGCAAGCGCGATCGCTGGTTCTGAGCCGTCATGGTGAATGAATGGCTGACCCGCTGGCGTGAAGCGCGTATCGGTTTCCATCGCGACGCACCGCACCCCGTCCTGTGCCACCACTGGCCGCTGCTGGGGGTGAGCCCCGGTGTCAAGGTGCTGGTGCCGCTATGCGGCAAGAGCCACGACATGCGCTGGCTGGGCCATCGCGACCATCCGGTGCTGGGTATCGAGCTGGCGCCCCAGGCGGTCGAGCAGTTTCTCGCCGAGGGGAGCGAGCCCGTTTCCCGCTACCACCAGGCGGGGTTCGAGATAAGTCGCCAGGCCAATGTCGAGCTCTGGTGCGGTGACTTCTTTCACTTCCATATCGAGCAGGCGGCCGAGATCGGCGCCTTCTATGACCGTGCCGCGCTGATCGCCCTGCCACCCGCCACCCGCCAGCGCTACGCCTTCCATCTGGCGCAGCTGATACCTCCGGGGGCCAGCGGGCTGCTTATCGGCCTTGAACGTGCGGCCGGTGAGGAGCAGGCCGGGCCGCCCTTTCATGTGCCGGAAGAGGAGGTGCGGGAGCTGTTCGAGCCCAACTTCCGGATCACGCTGCTGGAGAGAGGCGCCCCGGAGCCGGGCAGCGGCTTCCGGGAACATGTCTGGGCCATGGTGCGCCGAGGTCCCGTCGAGTGACCCCTCAGCGGGCCAGCAGGCGGCCCAGCTCCGGGTCACGAAAGGCGCGGTTCAGGCCGTCGACGAGCAGGTCGTTGACCATTCGGGTATTGCTCCGCTGGTCCGGCCGAACGGCGTAGCTCTGGGTGCGTCGTGAGGTGTAGGTGCCGGTGTAGGTGGTGCCGCCATTGGTCGCCTCGGCCACAAACACGGCCTCCAGGCGTGACTCGCCGATCACGGGCCGACTCTTGCCGCGCTCGTAGCCCAGGTGATCGAGTGTCAGGGTCAGGTGGGGGCGGCCTTCGGCACGCTGGGTGGTGGGTGTAAAGCCCATTTCCCGCACGGCTCGCTCGGCCTCGCGCTGCAGTTTCGGCATCAGCTCGTGGGCATGGACGGTGATCGTGGCCGTGGACATGGCGCTGCCGGTACGGGTGCCGATCACCTCGCCGTCACGTCCATCCGCGGCGATCACCGTGACGGCCTGCCCATTGCCGGCGACCGGTACCGCGGCGCTGCGCTTGGGGTCGAGCTGCAGGGTCTGGGGGGCGGCGCAGCCGGCGAGCCAGCCAGCCGTGACCAGGGCCAGGGAGAGGCGAAGAAAGCGTCGACGTAGCATGGGGAGCTCCCGTCCAGGGTGAATGTCGAAGCGCAGTATAGCGCCCTCGAGATCACACAGGGTACGTCCTTGCCTCCTCGATTACACTGTCGGTACGCCCAGCAGGAGCCGTGTGATGATTCGCCCCGCCACCGCCGAGGATATCCCTCTGCTTGCCGATATCTGGCTGCGTGCCTCGATGCGCGCCCACGACTTTATCCCCGAGACCTTCTGGATATCCCGCGCCGAGCTCATGGTGCAGGAGCGGCTGCCTCAGGCCGAGGAGGTCACGGTGCTCGAGGTGGAGGGCAGGGTGATCGGCTTCACCGCCCTCGACGGCGACCATCTGCAGGCGCTGTTCATCGATCCCAGGGTCCAGCGCTATGGCCATGGCTCACGGCTGATGGCCCATGCCATGGCCGGTCATAAGCGCCTCACCCTGAGTGTCTATTCGCGTAATGTGCGTGCCGTCTCCTTCTACCACCGCCTGGGGTTTCATGCGGTGGAGGAGCGCCTCGAGCCACTGACCGGGGAGAACGAGACCCTGATGGTCTGGGATCGATAGGCCCTGGGTATCTGCGATCTGCCGGGCGGGACCACTGACCGTTCGGCATGGCCGATATCCGTTCGGCGCGGCCTATCCGGAAGCGTCAGGGGGCAATAGAAGAAGGGCCAATAGAAGGAGGAGTAATAGGAGGCGGCCTAGGACGCACGGCCGAAGCGGTAGCGCAGCCTGGGCAGTGTTCGGGCGACCGGCGGTAGACGGGTCGCCATGATCAGTGCCGAGATCGCGGCATACAGCAGCCACTCGCCGAGGTCGGCGCGCACGACCCAGAAGAAGTGCAGCAGGGCCAGACCGAGAATGCCGTAGACCAGGCGGTGCAATGATTTCCAGCGCTTGCCCAGTCGACGCATCGACCAGCGGTTTGAGGTCACGCCCAGCGCGACAAGGCCGCTCAGGGCCAGCATGCCGACGATGATATAGGGGCGCTTCACCAGTTCGCTGCCCAGCATGCCCCAGTCGAGCCCCAGGATGAAGAGGGCGTAGCTGAGCATGTGCAGGCTGGCGTAGGCCAGCGTCCACAGCCCCAGCTGGCGGCGGATCAGCGCGAAGCCTTTCCAGCGAGTGAGCCGGGAGAGCGGCGTCAGGCTCAGGGTGAGCAGCAGCATCCACAGCGCGCCGAGGCCGATATTCAGCAACAGGTAGCGACCCGGCTCGGGACCGGCGGCGTTACTGGCCACCTGCCAGCCCCAGATCACCAGTGGGGTCAGGGCCGCCATAAACACCCCCAGGCGCCAGAGTTGCCAGCGGTTCGGGAGGGTCATCAGGCGGTTCAGGTTGGCCATTAATAGTGCGTCCGTAGATCCAGCCCCGCGTACAGGTCGGCGACCTCGTCGGCGTAGCCGTTGAACATCAGGGTATCGATGGTGTTGGGGCTGAACAGGCTGTTGGGCAGCCGGCGCTCGGTGGCCTGGCTCCAGCGGGGATGGTCGACCCGGGGATTGACGTTGGCGTAGAAGCCGTACTCATCCGGTGCAATCTGTTGCCAGGAGTTGAGCGGCTGCTCCTCCACCAGCGAGATGCGCACGATCGACTTGATGCTCTTGAAGCCGTACTTCCAGGGCACCACCAGTCGCAGGGGGGCGCCGTTCTGGTTGGGCAGCTCGCGGCCATACATGCCGAGGGCGAGCAGAGTGAGGGGGTGCATGGCTTCGTCCAGGCGCAGTCCCTCGACATAGGGCCAGTCGATCAGCGAGAACGCGGAACGCTGCCCCGGCATCTGCTCCGGGTCGACCAGGGTTTCGAAGCGCACGTACCTGGCCCTGCTGGTGGGTTCCGCGCGCCTGATCACCTCGGCGAGGGGGATGCCCAGCCAGGGAATTACCATCGACCATGCCTCCACGCAGCGCAGCCGGTAGATCCGCTCCTCGAAACGCGAGGGGCTGGCGAGATCCTCCAGGGCGAAGCGGCCACCGTTGTTGACCTCGCCGTCGACCACCACGCTCCACGGCTGGGTCTCCAGGCTGCCGGCACGGCGCGCGGGGTCTGACTTGCCGGAGCCAAACTCGTAGAAGTTGTTGTAGCCGCTGGCGTCGTCGAAGGGGGTCAGCTTGTCCTTCTCGGGATCGCGAGGAGTGACCGCTTGCCAGCGTGTGGCGTCGATCTTCTCCTTCAGCCACGCCGGCCCGTCACCGTCGGGTACATCCGCATAGTCGGCATCGGCATGGGCCGGGCCGTTAAGCGCAAGTCCGGCCCCCAGCCCCGCCATGCCGCCCATGAAGCGGCGGCGGGAGAGATAGATGGACTCAGGCGTCACATCGGACTCGCGCAGGTCATGCGGTTTGGCGATCTTGATCAGCATCGTGGGCCTCGGCTCGGGGGCTGGGGAGAGGACGAGAGCCGCTGGCACCGATGGGCGTCGGGCTGGGCGTCGGGGACTGTCCGTTACGCCGCATCGCGCGGACTCCTGACATCAGAGAGGCGGCGGCGTGAAAAGTTCATGCGAGAACGGTCGGCGACCTCCATGGGAGGAGGGGCTGTCCGCCGTGGGCGCCCGGCGGACAGAGGGCGTCATCAGGCCGTGATGGCCTGGCGCTGCTGGGTGCCTTCGGCACTGAAACGGTGCCAGTGACGCGGAATGGCATACAGTCGCTGGCCACGAGTGAGAGCCAGGCGCTCGTAGTCGGCGTGGCGTACGGTGGCCAGCCAGGGCTCGACCAGCCAGTCCGCGGCGACCTCGATGCGCACCTCGGCCCCCACCGGGGAGATGGCGGTGACGGTGACGGGCAGCTGGGCCTCCGGCGTGGGCGCCTCTGCCAGGCGCACCTCATGGGGCCGCAGCAGCAGTTCCTGGTGGCCGTCGGGAAGGTCCACCACAAGCGTCGCCTCGCCGCAGGTCAGGGTGCCGCCACGCACCTCGCCCTCCAGATGATTGACGTCGCCCAGAAACTCGAACACGAAGCGGTTGGCCGGTGAGCGGTAGAGGGCATCCGGGGTGTCGATCTGTTCGATGCGGCCATGGCTCATCACCGCCACACGGTCGGAGAGCTCCAGTGCCTCTTCCTGATCGTGGGTCACGAACAGGCTGGTGAAGCCGAGCTCATCGTGCAGCTGGCGCAGCCAGCGGCGCAGCTCCTGGCGGACCTTGGCATCCAGGGCGCCGAAGGGTTCATCCAGCAGCAGGACATCAGGGCGCAGGGCCAGGGCCCGGGCCAGGGAGACCCGCTGCTGCTGGCCGCCGGAGAGCTGGGCCGGATAGCGCCCGGCGAAGTGTTCGAGCTGCACCATCTCCAGCAGGCGATGGACCCGGGCGCGGATCTCGCCGCTGGAGGGCCTCTCTCGCCGCGGCAGCACGGTCAGGCCGAAGGCGACGTTGTCGAACACCGTCATATGGCGGAACAGCGCGTAATGCTGGAAGACGAAGCCGATGCGGCGGTCGCGCACATGCACGTCGGTGACGTCGCGGTCACCGAACAGGATGCGCCCGGCCGGGTCGCGGTCCGGCGACTCGAGGCCGGCGATGATGCGCAGCAGGGTGGTCTTGCCCGAGCCCGAGGGGCCGAGCAGGCCGACCAGCTCGCCTTTGGCGACCTCCAGATTCACCGGCTCCAGGGCGCGTCCCCCGGCCTGGCCGGGGCTACCCTTCCCTTTGTGACCATAGTGCTTGGCGATATCGGTCAATCGGATGCTCATTGGGTAACCTCCTGGCGCGCGGTACGCCATTCCAGGCCGGCCTTGGCGGCCAGGGTGAACAGGGCGATCAGGGCCAGCAGGGCGGCGCTGGCGAAGGCGCCCACGGCGTTGTAGTCCTGATAGAGCTGCTCCAGATGCAGGGGCAGGGTCATGGTCTGGCCACGGATGGCCCCGGAGACCACCGAGACCGCACCAAACTCACCCACCGCCCGGGCGTTGGTCAGCACCACGCCGTAGAGCAGTGCCCAGCGGATATTGGGCAGGGTGATCCGGCGGAAGATGGTCCAGCCTGGTGCCCCCAGGGTCACGGCGGCCTCTTCCTCGCGGGAGCCCTGGGCCTGCATCAGCGGGATCAGCTCCCGGGCCACGAAGGGGCTGGTCACGAATACCGTCACCATCAGGATGCCCGGCCAGGCGAACATCAGCTGGATATCGTGGGCATCGAGCCAGCCACCGATCCAGCCGTTACGGCCGTAGAGCAGCAGGTAGATGAGCCCGGCCACCACCGGCGATACCGCGAAGGGAATATCGATCAGCGTCTGCAGCAGGCGCCGACCGGGGAAGTCGAAGCGGGTCACCAGCCAGGCCAGGGCCACCCCGAACACCAGGCAGATGGGGATGGTCAGGACGGCGATAAACAGGGTCAGGCCGATCGCCGCCAGAGTGTAGCGGTCGCTGATATTGTGCCAGAACACCCCGACACCCTGGGAGAAGGCCTGGGCGAAGATGGCCGCCAGCGGCAGCAGCAGGAACAGCGCCGCCAGAAGCACGGCGGCGGTGATCAGGGCGCGGCGCACCGCGGGGGCATCACCGATACGTTGCATCAGCCACGTCCTCCATGGAGCCGCTTGATGAAGTGCCCCTGCCAGATGTTGATCACCAGCAGCAGGGCGAGGGAGACGGCCAGTACCACCGAGGCGATCGCCGAGGCGCCGGCATAGTCGTACTCCTGAAGCTTGACGAAGATCATCAGCGCGGTGATCTCGGTCTCGAACGGGGCATTGCCCGCGATAAAGATGATCGCGCCGAATTCGCCCAGCGAGCGCACGAAGGCGAGCCCGGTGCCGGTGACCAGTGCCGGCCACAGGTAGGGCAGGATCACGCGACGAAAGCCGGTGGCGTCCGAGGCGCCCAGGGTCATGGCGGCTTCATCCACCTCGTGGGGCAGGTCCTCCAGCACCGGCTGTACCGTCCGCACCACGAAGGGGATGCTGGTAAAGGCCATGGCCAGGGCGATCCCGACCCAGGTGTAGGCCACCTTGAGGCCCAGCGGCTCGATCAGGCCCCCGACCCAGCCGTTGCCGGCGTAGAGGGTGGCCAGGGTGATGCCCGCCACCGCCGTGGGCAGCGCGAAGGGCAGGTCCATCAGGGCATCGAGCAGACGCTTGCCCGGAAAGTCGTAGCGTACCAGCACCCAGGCCAGCAGCAGTCCGAACACGGCATTGGCCAGTGCCGCCACCGCGGCGGCGCCGATGGTGACCGTGTAGCTGGCCACCACCCGGCCATCGGTGATGATCGCCCAGTATTCGGCGAGGCTGAGCCCCTTGAGCTGGCCCACCAGGCCGGTCATCGGCAGCAGCAGCACCAGCGAGACGAATGTCAGGCTGATGCCCAGCGACAGACCGAAACCGGGCAGCACGCGGCGCCGGGGCAGGCGGAGGGCCAGGGAGCTCATCGATCTTCCCTCCAGGCTCAGCGGCGCTGCAGCTGGTCGAGCTGGCCGCCGCTGCCGAAGTGTGTCTCCATGGCCTCATCCCAGCCGCCGAAGACCTCTTCGACACGCAGCAGCTCGGTTTCCGGGAACTGATCGGCAAATTCCTCGGCCACCGACTCGTCATGCACACGGTAGTTGAAGCCGGCCAGCTGGCGCTGCGCCTCCTCGCTGTAGAGGTACTCCACATAGGCGCGGGCCAGCTCTTCGGTGCCATTGCGCTCGGTATTGGGCTCGACCACCGCGACCGGGAACTCCGCCAGAATGCTGACCGGCGGCACGATCACCTCGTAGTCATCGCTGCCGTATTCGCCACGAATGTTGTTGACCTCGGACTCGAAGCTGATCAGCACATCGCCGATGCCACGCTCGATAAAGCTGGTGGTGGCGCCGCGACCGCCGGTGTCGAACACCACCACGTTGCCCAGGAAGTCACCCATGAAGTCCTGGATCCTGGCCTCGTCTCCGTCGAACTGGTGATCCGCGAAGCCCCAGGCGGCCAGGTAGGTATAACGGCCGTTACCCGAGGTCTTGGGATTGGGAAAGACGATCTCCACCCCTTCATCGTCCAGGTCGTCCCAGCTCTCGATGCCCTTGGGGTTGCCCTTGCGCACCAGGAAGGCGGTGGTGGAGTAGTAGGGCGAGG
The DNA here is from genome assembly GCF_031846005.1 of Halomonas sp. LES1. Taxonomy (NCBI): domain Bacteria; kingdom Pseudomonadati; phylum Pseudomonadota; class Gammaproteobacteria; order Oceanospirillales; family Halomonadaceae; genus Halomonas; species Halomonas sp. LES1. The sequence goes on along the minus strand of NZ_JAVRGC010000010.1, from coordinate 29,415 downwards.
CGTTGTTGGGCAGCTGCTGCTGCCAGTCCTCGGCTACCAGGCCGTCGTCGGCCAGTACCTGGACATCGGTGACCTGGTTGTAGGTCACCACGTCGGCTCGCAATCCCTGAAGGATGGCGCGAGCCTGGGCGGAGGAGCCGCCATGGGACTGCTGGATGGCGATCTCCTCGCCCTCGCTCTCCTGCCAGTGGGCGATGAACTCGGGGTTGATCGCCGCGAAGAGCTCCCGGGCAATATCGTAGGAGGAGTTCAGCAGCTCCCGGTCGGCGGCCGCCGCCGGCGCGGCCAGGCCGGCGCCCAGGGCAAGGGCGAGCAGTGAGCGCGAAAAACGCAGATCGAGGGTCATGACGAGGCTCCGGGTCATAGGTGTATCGCAGTGGAAGCAGGTTATGACCCGTTAAAGGTAATTACAATAGTGTTTATTATTCTATTTTAGAATATATCTCTGCGCCCGAGGCATCCTCGCACCTGCCCGGGGCGGGGCAGTCTGATAGAATCCCGCCTCTCGTCATCGACCCGGGACCCCCTCCATGACTGACCCGATCCGCGACTTCCAGATTGCGCCCTCGATTCTCTCCGCCGACTTCGCACGACTGGGCGAGGAGGTGGGCGACGTGCTGGCCTCCGGCGCCGATATTGTCCACTTCGATGTGATGGACAATCATTATGTGCCCAACCTGACCATCGGGCCGATGGTCTGTGAGGCGCTCAGAAAGCACGGCGTAACCGCCCCCATCGATGTTCACCTGATGGTGCGCCCGGTCGATCAGCTGATCGGCGACTTCATCGACGCCGGCGCCAGCATCATCACCTTCCACCCCGAGGCCTCCGACCATATCGACCGCTCCCTGCAGCTGATTCGTGACGGCGGCTGCCGGGCCGGCCTGGTCTTCAATCCGGCCACGCCGCTCTCCTATCTCGACTATGTGATGGACAAGGTCGATATGGTGTTGCTGATGAGCGTCAACCCGGGCTTCGGTGGTCAGTCATTCATTCCCGCCACCCTCGACAAGCTGCGCGAGGCACGCCAGCGCATCGATGCCTCCGGCCGTGACATTCGTCTCGAGGTGGATGGCGGGGTCAAGGTGGACAATATCGCCGAGATCGCGCGTGCCGGGGCCGATACCTTCGTGGCCGGCTCGGCGGTGTTCAAGGCTCGCAACGAGGCCGATCCGCATCGCTACGATGGTGTGATTCGCGACTTCCGCGAACAGCTGGCCAGCGTGCGCTGAGGTGAGCGCCGACTCGCTCGGCACCGAGGCACGCCAGGCCGAGATACCCCAGGCCGAGACTTCCCAAGCCAAGGCGCCCCGCTGGTATCTCTACGTGATCGAGACGGCCGCGGGGGCCCTCTACACCGGCATTACCACCGATGTCGACCGCCGCCTGGCCGAGCATCGGGCGGGGCGGGGGGCCAAGGCGCTGCGCGGCAAGGGGCCCCTGACGCTGCGCCATCACGAGCCAGTCGGTGACCATGGCACGGCGCTGCGCCGTGAGGCCGAGATCAAGCGCCTCACGGCCGCCCGCAAGCGGGCCTGGCTGCGTCAGCGGACCGAAGATGTCTCAGTGTAGCTTGAGGCGCGGGCGTATAAACCGGTTCAGTCCATCTACCAGCATGATGATCCCTGTCTTCAGATTGCCGTGAACCGCTCGCTGGTGCAGACGGTAGAGCGAGATATAGAAGAACTTGGCCAGGTGGCCCTCGACGAACAGGCGACGAGCCGAGGTGCCACGCATCAGCGTGCCGATCGCCTCGAAGTGGGCCAGCGAGATCAACGAGCCGCGGTCGCGATAGACGAACGGCTTGAGCGGCTTGCCGTCGATCAGGGCGCGCAGGTTGCGGTAGAGGTGCTGGGCCTGCTGGTGAGCGGCCTGGGCGCGTGGCGGCACCGTGCCGCCGTCCTCCTGGGGGCAGCTGGCGCAGTCGCCGAGGGCGAAGATATTGGGATCGTCGACGCTCTGCAGGGTATCGTGGACGACGAGGCGCTGGCCCTTGGCCAGGGTCAGGTCCAGCTCGGCGAGGATGTCGGGCGCCTTGATGCCTGCCGCCCAGACAGCGAGATCGGTGGCGATACACTGGCCGTCGGCGGTATGGATGGCGTCGGCATCGACCTGCGTCACCCGCGTTTCGGTGTGCACCTTGACGCCGAGGCCCTGGAGTTCGTCACGCACCGCCTGGCGGATGCGTGCGGGCAGGGCCGGCAGCACGTCATCGGCGGCCTCGATAAGAGATATCTCGAGCTGATGGTGCTCCAGCCTGGTGACCCCGTAGCTGTACAGCATCAGCAGGGCGTCGTAGAGCTGGGCGGCGAGCTCCACTCCGGTGGCGCCCCCCCCCACGATGCCTACCTTCAGTCGCGGAGATTGGTTCTGCGTGCTGGCGCTGAAGCGCAGGAAGGTATCGAGCATATCGCGCCGGAAGGCCTCGGCTTGCTCGGGGCAGTCGATAAAGTGGCAGTGTTCGGCCACTCCCGCCGTGCCGAAGTCATTGCTGACGCTGCCCAGCGCCAGTATCAGTCGGTCGTAGGCCAGCTCGCGAGCCGGCAGAATCTCCTGGCCGTCATCGTCAAGCACGGCGGCCAGCTGCAGCCGCTGCCGCTGTCGGTCGAGACCGCACAGGGTGCCACGTTGAAATCGATAGCCATTGGCGCGGGCATGGCTGGGATAGGCGATCTCGTCGAGGCCCGAGTCGAGGGCGCCGGTGGCGACCTCGTGCAGCAGCGGCTTCCAGATGTGGGTTGGGCTACGGTCGACCAGCACGATCTCGGCCCGACCGCGTCGTCCCAGTCGCCGGCCCAGGCGAGTTACCAGCTCCAGGCCGCCGGCGCCGCCGCCCACTACCACGATTCTCGGTATGCTCATAAGGGCACTCCTTGGCACGTAAAAGCACCAGCATAGGCCGGCTGGCATTCCCTGCCCATGACCCGTGCGGCACAATATGACTTTCACTCTCCTGGAGTCAGCACATGCACCCCATTCTGGAAGGCATCGAACTGGTGACCTTCGACCTGGACGGTACCCTGATCGACTCGGTGCCTGACATGGCCATCGCCGTGGACGCCGCCCTGACCGAGCTGGGCCTGCCCGCCGTCGGCAGGGCACGGGTGCGTGACTGGGTGGGCAATGGCTCGCTGGTATTGATGGCGCGGGCGTTGCGATTTACTGCTCAAGTGAACGAAGGAGTCGACGAGGCTGATCCGGCGACTGATATTCGAGGGGGCGCTGTGAACCCCTCCCTGGGCGCTACCGATGCCATCCCTGGCATAGGACCCCCTCTACTATCAGTCCCCGGCGCCTCGCCGGCTGGCCCTTTGTCAGATGGCCTGCTGGAGCGCGCCCACGCCGCCTTCCTCGCGCACTACGCCCGCGCCCCCGGTGCCCACACCCGGCTCTACCCGGGAGTACGAGAGTGCCTGGACGGGCTGCGCGACCGTGACCTGCCCCTGGCGCTGGTAACCAACAAGCCCGAGGCCTTTATTGCGCCCCTGCTGGATGACCTGGGCCTGGCCGACTATTTCTCGCTGTGCCTGGGGGGCGACAGCCTGGCCGAGAAGAAGCCTCACCCGGCACCGCTGCTGCATGTTGCGGCCCATTTTTCGGTGTCTCCGTCGGCCTGCCTGATGGTGGGAGACTCACGCCACGATATCGCCGCCGGCAAGGCGGCGGGCTTTCGCACCCTGGCGGTCCCCTATGGGTACAACCACGGTGAGCCGGTGCGCGACAGCGACCCGGACAGCGTGGTTGAATCGCTGGCGGAACTCGTTTAACGTGAATTCGGCTATTGCTATAAGAAATAGCTTTTTCAATATGTTATTACTATAAGACGCGGACACCACCCGATGACCACCCGCACGTTGCCGGATACACCCCTTCACATCAGCGCTGCCCGCGCCGCTGCCCGCCTGCCTGCTCCCTGTGGCTGGCGATGGTGACGCTCATATCGTTCTGAGCCGCGGCCCCTTGACCCGCCCCGGCGTCCTGCGTTTACCACCGTCAACCGTTTTACCGAGGAGTCCGGGCATGATGTCCCCCGAACGCTTTCAGCAGCTGGTCGATGCCGGCTACAACCGTATTCCGGTCACCCGCGAGGTGCTGGCCGATCTCGACACGCCTCTCTCTACCTACATGAAGCTCGCCAATGCGCCCTGGACCTTCCTGCTGGAGTCCGTGCAGGGCGGCGAGAAGTGGGGACGCTACTCGATCATCGGGCTCCCCTGCCGCGAGCGCATCGAGGTGCGAGATCACAGCATCAGCCATATCGTCGACGGCGAGTTGCATGGCGCCGCCGAGGTCAAGGATCCCCTCGAGTGGATCGAGCAGTTCCAGGCGCGCTTCAAGGTGCCGCGGCTGGATGATCAGCCCCGCTTCGATGGTGGCCTGGTGGGCTACTTCGGCTACGACACCATCCGTTATATCGAGCCGCGCCTGCGCAGCGAGGCCGCCGCGGCCAAGCCCGACCCGCTGGGGGTGCCGGATATCCTGCTGATGGTGTGCGATGAGCTGGTGGTGTTCGACAACCTCTCCGGTCGCCTGGCCCTCTGGACCCATGCCGACCCGGCAGAACCTGAGGCCTATGTCCGCGCGGTCGAGCGCCTCGAGGCGCTGGAGATTCGCCTGCGCAGCGCCACCCTCAATACCGTCAGCCCCGGTACCGGCAGTGCGGCGGTGGAGGAGGGCGATTTCAGCTCCGGCTTTACCGAGACGGGCTTCAAGTCGGCGGTGGAGACCATCAAGGAGTATGTGCTGGCCGGTGACGTCATGCAGTGCGTCCCCTCCCAGCGGATGTCGATCCCCTACCGGGCCGCGCCGCTGGATCTCTATCGGGCGCTTCGCAGTCTCAACCCCTCGCCCTACATGTTCTTCCTCGACCTGGGCGACCACCAGGTGGCCGGCTCCTCGCCGGAGATTCTGACCCGCCTGGAGGAGGGTGAGGTGACGGTGAGACCCATTGCCGGCACCCGCAAGCGTGGGCGCACCGAAGAGGAGGATCGCGCCCTGGAGGAGGAGCTGCTGGCCGACCCCAAGGAGCGCGCCGAGCACCTGATGCTGATCGATCTGGGGCGCAACGACGTCGGCCGGATCAGTGAGACCGGTTCGGTCAGGGTCACCGAGGAGATGGTGGTGGAGCGCTACTCCCACGTGATGCATATCGTCTCCAACGTCACCGGGCGGCTCAAGCCGGGGCTGACCGCCATGGATGCCCTGCGCGCCACCTTTCCGGCAGGCACCGTCTCCGGTGCCCCCAAGATTCGCGCCCTGGAGATCATCGACGAGCTGGAGCCGGTCAAGCGGGGCATCTACTCGGGGGCGGTCGGCTATCTCTCCTGGCACGGCAACCTGGACACCGCCATCGCCATCCGCACCGCGGTGATCAAGGATGGCCAGCTGCATGTCCAGGCCGGAGCCGGCATCGTCGCCGACTCGGTGCCCGAGATGGAGTGGCAGGAGACCCTCAACAAGGGGCGCGCCCTGTTTCGCGCCGTGGCCATGGCCGAGCACGGCCTGGACAACCTCGAATAGCCCGGTGGCGGAGAGACTCATGAAAGTCTGCATGATCGACAATTACGACAGCTTCACCTTCAACGTGGTGCAGTATCTCGCCGAGCTGGGCGCCGAGGTCGAGACCCACCGCAACGATGCGATCACCCTGGCCGAGATCGAGGCCATGGCCCCGACCCATCTGGTGATCTCCCCTGGTCCCTGCACGCCCGATCAGGCGGGCATCTCCATGGAGGCCATCCGCCACTTCGCCGGCAGGCTGCCGATACTCGGCGTCTGCCTGGGCCATCAGGCCATCGGCCAGGTCTATGGTGGCCGGGTGGTGCGTGCCCCGGAGGTGATGCACGGCAAGACCTCGGCCATCCGTCATGCCGGTCAGGGGGTGTTCGCCGGTCTCGACGACCCGCTGGACGTCACCCGCTACCACTCGCTGACCGTGGAGCGTGAGGGACTTCCCGACTGCCTGGAGGTCACCGCCTGGATCGCCGACGACGATATTACCCCCGGGTTGATCATGGGCCTGCGCCACCGTGCGCTGGATGTGGAAGGCGTGCAGTTCCACCCCGAGTCGATCCTGACCCGCCAGGGCCATGAGCTGCTGGCCAACTTTCTCAAGCGCCACCCCCAGGTGCCGCTGGGCCGTGCCTGATTCGAGGAGATCCATGATGCAGATGCGAGATGCCCTCGGTGCCCTGATGCGCCGCGAGGACCTCAACTTCGACCAGACCCACCAGGTCATGCGTCAGATCATGACCGGTGAGGTCAGTGATCCCCAGATCGCCGCCTTCCTGATGGGCATGGCGATGAAGGGCGAGACCGCCGAGGAGATCAGTGCCGCCGCCCAGGTGATGCGGGAACTGATGCGCCCGGTCCACCTCGAGGCGGACCATGTTGTCGATATCGTCGGCACCGGTGGCGACGGCGCCAACCTGTTCAACGTCTCCACCGCTTCCAGTTTCGTGGTGGCCGCCGCCGGCGGCCACGTGGCCAAGCACGGGAACCGCGGTGTCTCCTCCTCCTCGGGCAGCGCCGATCTGTTCGCCGTGGCGGGGATCCATCTGGACCTGAATGCCGAGCAGGTGGCGCGCTGCATCGAGCAGGTGGGCGTGGGCTTCATGTTCGCCCCCAACCACCACCCGGCGATGCGCCATGCGGTGGTGCCGCGCCGCGAGATGGGAGTGCGCACCCTGTTCAATATCCTGGGGCCGCTGACCAACCCCGCCGGCGCTCCCAATCAGGTGCTGGGGGTCTATGCCCCGGAGCTGGTGCCGCTGATGGCCGAGGTGTTGCGCCGCCTGGGGAGTCACCATGTGCTGGTGGTGCATGCCGAGGATGGCCTGGACGAGATCTCCCTGGCCCGACCGACCCGGGTGGCCGAGCTCAAGGAGGGGGAGATTCACGAATACATGATCACCCCCGAAGAGCTCGGTATCCAGCGGCAGTCTCTCGACTCACTGCGGGTCGCGACCGCCGAGGACAGCCTGCGCCTGGTGGAGCAGGCGCTGATAGGCGAGGGGCCGGCGGCCGATATCGTGTCGCTGAATGCCGGTGCGGCCCTCTATGCCGCCGATGTGGCCGACAGCCTGAAGGAAGGGGTGGCCCTGGCACAGGATGCCCAGGCCTCGAAGCTGCCCCTCGAGAAGCTCAAGGAGCTGGCCAACTTTACCCGTGTCTTCCTGCAGTAAGCGTACCCCCACCAGGAGTCAAAACATGAGTGTATCCCCGGGGGCGACCCCTACCATCCTGACCCGAATTCTGCAGCGCAAGGACGAGGAGGTCCGTGAGCGTGCCCGCGCCGTGTCGGAGGCGGAGCTGCTGCGCCTGGCCGCCGAGCAGGGTTCTCCGCGGGGCTTCGTGGCGGCGCTGGAGCGGCGTATCGCCGAGGGTGACCCGGCGATCATCGCCGAGATCAAGAAGGCCTCGCCCTCCAAGGGGGTGATCCGCGAGGACTTCCATCCCGGCGAGATTGCCGCCAGCTACGCCGCGGGCGGTGCCGCCTGCCTCTCGGTGCTCACCGACGCCGACTTCTTCCAGGGCCATGAGGACTGCCTGATCGAGGCTCGCGACGCCTGCTCGCTGCCGGTGATTCGCAAGGACTTCATCACTCACGGCTATCAGGTGAGCGAGGCGCGTGCCATCGGGGCCGACTGCATTCTGCTGATCGTTGCCGCCCTGGAGGACAGGCAGATGGCCGACCTTCATCGGCAGGCGGTGGAGCTGGGCATGGATGTGCTGGTGGAGGTCCACGACGCTCTGGAGCTGGAGCGAGCCCTCAAGCTGGATCTCAGTCTGGTGGGCATCAATAACCGCGACCTGCACACCTTCGATACCACCCTCGATACCACCCTCGAGCTGCTGCCGCGCATCCCCGAAGGCGTCACCGTGGTCACCGAGTCCGGCATCCACACCCCCGGCGACGTGCTGCGCATGCGCGAGCATGATGTCAACGCCTTCCTCGTCGGCGAGGCCTTCATGCGCCAGCCCGACCCGGGTGAAGCCCTGCGCGGAATGTTCTTCTAAGCATTGATTTCGGCCCTCCCGTGGGCGAGGCTGCTCAAGAATAGTGAGCCGGTTCCTGCAGCGGGAGGCCGGCTTCACCGGTGGAAATCCCTCGCTGGCGACCCGGATGGCCGTCAGCGGCGCCTTATCGCCCTGATGGCAATTCTGGTGCAGCTGGTGGTGAGCGGGTCGCCTAGAAGCTCAACTCAAGGCCGGCGTAGATGGTGCGCCCCGCGGCGGGTTCGTAGTAGCGCCCTCCGAAGGCATTGATGCGCACGTTCTCGTAGTACTCCTCATCCAGCAGGTTGCGGACACCCAGCTTGGCGCTCAGTTGGGTCTCACCGTTGCCAAGCCGCCAGCTGTCTCCGGCCTTGAGGTTGAACAGCCAATGGTCATCGATCTTCACCTCGTTGGCGTTGTCGGCGTAATAGTCGCCGGTGTACTGGGCCTCGATGGTGGTGAAACGGTTACCGTTGCCGTACCAGGTCAGGCCGTTGTGCCAGACTTGCCTCGGTTGCCCCGGCAGGTGGTTATTGGTGAAGTCGCTTGCGCCGTCGTTGAATCGGTCGAAGCGGTAGTCGGCCAGGGTCAGGGCACTGGTGAGCCGCCAGGCCAGTGAGAAGCTCCAGTCCATGCCCAGTTCGATGCCGTCGCGGGAGGTCTTGCCGGCATTCTCGTAGTAGGTCCTGCCATCGGTGGCCTCGTAACCGATCAGTTCGTCGTCGACGTCGACCGAGAAGGCGACCATCTCGTAGCGCAGGCCGTTGCCGAAGATGCCTCGCACGCCAACTTCGCGGTTCAGCGCCTTCTGGGGCTGGACTGCGGGATTGAAGCCACCGCGCCCATCGTCACGCGCGAACTCCGTGAAGGTCGGCGTCTCGAAGGCATTGCCGACCGTGGCATAGACCTGATGATCGGGGTGGTAGCGATAGCTCAGTCCCAGGCTGCCTGTCCACTCGCGGAAGATGCGCTCCCCACTGTCGTCGCGACCGTCATCGAGGAAACGATCGTCGATCGTCATGCGAACCTGGTCGTGGCGGACGCCGGCACTCAGGTCGAGTGTGTCGGTCAGCCCCAGCTCCGTCTGCAGGAAGACACCCGCGGAGGTGGCGTCCTGCTGCTCATCGGCGGTGATACCGGTAGTTTCTCCCCGGGAATCCACCGAGCGACGCCCACGGTCGTCCTCCTGGCGGGCCAGGTCGATCCCGGTGACATAGCGCAGCGGCATGTCACCCAGGGTGGCCGCTCCGGTGTAATCGGCGCCGCCGCCATAGTAGTTCCGTTGATAGTCGATCAGGCTGCTGCCAGGGAAGGGGAGTTGCTGCTCGAAGTCACGGCGGCTGACGAAGCCGCGGACATTGATTTCTCCCCCTAGGGCGTCGCGGTCCTCGTAGTGCAGCCCAACCAGCTGCTGCTCCACGCTCTGTCCCGAATCGAGATCGATGGCAATATCGCGGGCCTGGCGTGGGTCCTCGGCGACCTCCTCCAGCGTCAGGGCGCTGGGGTCCTCGGCGGTGGGCATGTCGAGGAGGTTGACCAGCGCGGAGAGGCTCCGGTCATCATCCAGACGGTAGCCGACCCTGGCATTGAGCAATCGTTTCTCCACCTTGCTTTGCTCCCGATAGCCAGCGAAATCCAGCGCCGAAATGCTGACGCTATGGACCCAATTTTCGGATTCGCCGCCGTTGCGCAGCGAAAGCTTGCGGAATTCATCGCTGCCGCCCTGCAGACGCAACACCGGCGAGCGGCGCAACTCGCTGCCGTCACCGGTGGTGATGTCGATCACCCCACCGGCGGCGTTGCCATAGAGCACCGAGGAGGGGCCCCGAATCACCTCGATACGCTCTGCGCTGTCGAGGTCCACCGCATCGATCTGAGCCTGGCCATCGGGCAGGGTGTAGGGAATGCCATCGACGCGGATGTGCAGGCCGCGGATGCCGAAGGTCCCGCGTGCGCCGAAACCACGACTGGAGATCCGCTGCCCCTGGGCGAAGTTATCGCGGTTCTGCAAGAAGACCCCGGGCACCCTGTCAAGGGCCTCGTCCAGTCGCACCCCTTGCTGTCCCCGCTGGATCTCCTCTCGGGTCAGGGTCGAGACGGCAGAGGGGGTGTCATAGAGGCTGCGCGTCAGCCGCGGTGCGCGGATGGTGATGGTGGGTAGTTGCCGATTCGCCTCGTCACCGCTTGCCGGTGCGCTGTTTTCCTGGGCATGGGCCGAAACGGCGGCGATCCCTCCAAGCAACATCAGCAGTGGAACCTCCTTTTTCATGGCGCCTTTCCTCTTCCGTGCGGATTGTCATGGTCTTGGCTCGCGTCTTCCGCCGACGGGATGCCTGAGCACAGTGTAGTGATCCCGGCTATTCTCGCCGGCGAGAAAGAGCATCGGGCTTTACACGCTGCTTCCGGAAAGAGGCGCCTCGCGTCCTGAGGGGGTATCGCTGTGTGGTAACGAAGCTGTCCCGGCGAAGCCTGGTGGCTTCGCCTCAGAAGGCCGGCTGCCTGGAGCACTCGCCAGGAGCGCCGGACACCGCGCCATTCCATGGCGCTCGCTCCCTTGGCGTCAGCCCTGGCGCTTGAGCTCGGCCAGCAGTGCCTGTAGCGGGTGGGGCAGGGCGGTCTCGGAGAACCGCGTTACCTGGCTGCGGCAGGAGTAGCCGGTGGCCAGCAGCCGCCCGGTATTGGCTTCATCCTCCACCACCGGCTGCCATGACTGGGCATAGATGGTTCTGGAGGTCTCCAGATTGCGTGCCTCGTGGCCGTAGGTACCGGACATGCCGCAGCAGCCGCTGGCGAGAAGCTCCAGCTCCAGGCCGAAGGCGGCGAAGACCTGCTGCCAGGCTTTCGGGCTTCCCGGGGCGTTGGTCTTCTCGGTGCAGTGGCTAAGCAGCCGGTATCCGGGGGCATTCGGTTCGCCCTCGGGACGATCGAGTCGTCGGGCCAGAGTGGTGGCCTGGGTCACCAGCCACTCCTGGAGCATCAGCACCTCGGGCACCGCCTCCGGACCCAGGGCCTTCACGTACTCCTGGCGATAGGTGAGGGTCATGGCCGGGTCGATGCCCACCAGGGCTACCCCGGCCTCGGCCAGCATCCTGAGCCGTTCGGCCTGCCTGGCGGCGGTGCGCTCGAAGGCGCCCAGAAAGCCCTGGACGTTGAGCGGCTTGCCGTTGGGGGAGAAGGGGGCCACGAAGACCCGGAACTCCAGTCGACTCAGCAGCTCGACGATATCCATGACCAGCCTGGCCTCGAAGTAGCTGGTGAAGGCGTCCTGGACGATCACCACGCTGCGCGCCTTCTGGGCCTCGGTCAGCAGGCCGAGCGAGGTGGGGGTCGCCTCGGCGACGCCCCAGGCCGTCAGCTGCTTCTGCAGGCTGGCGCGGGAGAGCCGGGGGCTGTCCACCATGCCGATGGGGCCGGCCAGCAGGCGGTCGACCAGGCGGTTGCCCAGGGCGGCATTGTAGAGCGGGGCGAGGCGGGCCAGGGTCGGAACCATAAACTCCAGGCCGCCGATCAGATAGTCACGCGGCGGACGCAGGTAGCGGCCGTGATAGGCCTCCAGGAACTGGGCGCGGGAGTCGGGCACATTGACCTTGATCGGGCACTGGCCGGCGCAGGACTTGCAGGCCAGACAGCCCGCCATGGCGTCATACACCTCGTGGGAGAAGTCCGCCTCGCCGCGCCGCCTGGCCAGGGTGTTTCTGAGCCGTCGGGGGAGGCCCTTGATAAAGCCCCAGCTGCCTTCGGCCCTCTTCCGGCGCGACTCCTCGACGAGATCGACGCCGGCCTCGCCCTGCAGACGAAGCCACTCGCGGATCAGGCTGGCACGCCCCTTGGGGGAGTGGATGCGGTCGCGGGTAGCCTTCCAAGACGGGCACATGGCGTCGTCGGGATCGTAGTTGTAGCAGGCGCCATTGCCATTGCAGTAGACGGTGGCGGCATGGGCCTGCCATGCCTGCTCGTCGATGGTGCGGTCGAGCTGACCGCGGGTGGTCACACCGTCGATGGTCAGCAGGCCAGGGTCGACCCACTTGACGGTCTGCTCGTCTTCGCCCCCTTCGGGGCTGGACTGATTGGCCTGGGCGTCATTTTCGGCCAAGGGAGCTCTATCCGCGTTTTCGGGCGGAATAGAGAGCGGAGTGGCGATCTTGCCGGGGTTCAGCTGGTTATGGGGGTCGAAGGCGGCCTTGATCCGCTGCAGGCTGGGATAGAGCTCGCCGAAGAAGGTCGGCGCATACTCCGAGCGCACCCCCTTGCCGTGCTCGCCCCACAGCAGGCCGCCGTACTTCTTCGTCAGCTCTGCCACCTCGTCGGAGACCACGCGGATCAGTTTCTCCTGCTCGGGGTCCTTCATGTCGATGGCGGGGCGCACATGGAGCACACCGGCATCCACATGGCCGAACATGCCGTACTCGAGGCCCCGGGCATCCAGGGCGGCACGGAATTCGGCGATAAAGTCGGCGAGGTGCTCGGGCGGCACCGCGGTGTCCTCGACGAAGGGGATGGGGCGTTTCTCGCCCCTGGCATCGACCCTGGCATTGCCCAGCAGGCCCACGGCCCGCTTGCGCATGGCGTAGACCTTCTGAATCTCCGCTCGCCCCCGGGCGAGGGTGAAGCCCAGGCGCTCGACGCCCCCGTCCGTCTCCAGGTGGCGGCAGAAGGCGTCGACGCGCTGGCTCAGGCGTTCGGGGTCATCGTCGTTGAACTCCACAAGGTTGATGCCGCGCACCGGGGCGCTGGCCGCCGGATCGCCGGTCGCCGGATCGCCGGTCGGAAAGAACGCCGCGACGCTATCCCAGACGAAATCCTCCATGGCCAGCATCAGCACCCTGTCATCCACCGTCTCGATGGAGGTCGGGCCTGAGGGGCTGCTCTTGAGGGTCTGGGCATCGCGCAGGGCATCCATGAAGGTGGCGTAGCGCACATTGACCAGGGTCGAGTGCCCGGGAATCGGCAGCACATTGAGCACCGCCTCGTCGAGAAGGCCCAGCGAGCCCTCGGAGCCGCAGAGCAGGCTGTTCATGTCGAGGCGCCCCCGGGCGTCTCTCAGGTGCGCCAGGTCATAGCCGGTCAGGCAGCGGTTGAGAGGCGGAAACTTCTCGACGATCAGCTCGCCCTGGGTGTCGATGATCTCACGGGCGGTGCGGTAGGCGTGGGCGCTGACGGTATCGCCGCCACATAGCGCCTCGAGGTCGTTCTCCTCGACCGGGTGGCTCACCAGCCGCTCGCCCCCCAGCAGCAGCACCTCGAGCTCGAGCACGTGGTCGCGGGTCTTGCCGTACTCGCAGCTGCCCTGGCCGCTGGCATCGGTGGCGATCATGCCGCCGATGGTGGCGCGGTTGGAGGTGGAGAGCTCCGGGGCGAAGAAGAGCCCGTAAGGCTTGAGCGCCGCATTGAGCTGGTCCTTGACCACCCCGGCCTGGACCCGAACCCGGCGGTTCTCGATGTCTATATCGAGAATCCGGTTCATATGCCGGGAGACGTCCACCACCAGGCCGTCGGTCAGCGACTGGCCGTTGGTACCGGTGCCGCCGCCGCGGGGGGTAAGGACCACCTGACGGTGCTCCACCTGGCCGGCCAGATGGGCGATGCGCTGCAGGTCCTCGCCGTGGCGGGGATAGAGCACCGCCTGGGGCAGGCGCTGGTAGATGGAGTTGTCGGTGGCGAGCACCGTGCGATCGGCGTAGTCGGGGGCGACCTCGCCCTCGAAACCGGCCACCTTCAGGGCTTCGAGGAAACGGAGGTAGGGCGTGGCGACTCCAGGGGCGGTGGCGGCGTCGGTGGTATCCAGTCGTGCGATCATGGGTATCTTCAAGGGCAGGCGAGGGTGCCTCTACTCTACCGCGCGGGGCCTGAGGACGCATCCCGGCTGCCCGGTTCGCCAATGCTATCGCAGTTATCGGAGCCAAGGGGCGCTGGGGATAAGTCGAAGAGGGGGTCCTACGCCAGGGAAGGCGTCGGTAGCGCCCATGGAGGGGTTCACAGCGCCCCCTCGTCGGTCCGGCGCTCCGGGGCTTATCGCCAGATCAGCCCCGAGCTATCGAGCAGTCAAGCTATCTGCGATAGCCCTGCCCGGTTCGCGTGGCGCCACTATCGCCTTTTGCCTACAATGGGCGGCCTGTTTCCTGCCGCCGCTTCCCGCGGCCGACACCCCAATCACCGACTGCTACGGACCGGATGCCATGCTCGATCCCAAACTGCTGCGCAGCGACCTCGAGACGGTCGCCCAACGACTCGCCAAGCGGGGCTTTGCCCTGGATATCGACCGCCTTGGGACGCTGGAGTCCCGCCGTCGGGAGCTGCAGGCCGAGACCGAGTCGCTGCAGAACGAGCGCAACACTCGCTCCAAGGCCATCGGCAAGGCCAAGGCATCGGGGGAGGATATTCAGCCGCTGCTCGACGAGGTCAGTGACCTGGGCGAGCGCCTGGATGGCGCCAAGGCACGCCTGGCCGAAGTTCAGGCCGAGTGGGATGACGCGGTGAGTGGCATTCCCAATCTCCCCCACGAGAGCGTTCCGGAAGGCGGCGACGAGAGCGACAATGTCGAGCTGCATCGCTGGGGCCAGCCTCGGGAGTTCGATTTCGAGGTACGCGACCATGTCGACCTGGGCGAGCTGAAGGGGGATCTCGACTTCGACCTGGCGGCCAAGCTCACCGGGGCGCGGTTTGCGGTGATGCGTGGGCCCATCGCTCGGCTGCACCGGGCGCTGACGCAGTTCATGCTCGACAAGCAGACCCGGGAGCATGGCTACGAGGAGTGCTATGTGCCCTATATGGTCAACGAGGCGTCGTTGCGCGGGACCGGTCAGCTTCCCAAGTTCGGCGAGGATCTGTTCAAGCTGGACGACGAGCGCGGCTACCACCTGATCCCCACCGCCGAGGTGCCGCTGACCAACTTCGCCCGGGACGAGATTCTCGATGCCAGGAGGCTGCCGCTGAAACTGGCCGCCCACTCGCCCTGCTTTCGCAGTGAGGCGGGCTCCCACGGGCGCGATACTCGCGGGATGATTCGCCAGCACCAGTTCGACAAGGTGGAGATGGTGCAGCTGGTGATGCCCGAGCAGAGCTATGCGGCGCTGGAGGAGATGCGAGGCCATGCCGAGGCGATCCTGCAGGCCCTCGAGCTGCCCTACCGCGTGGTGACGCTGTGCACCGGCGACATGGGCTTTGGCGCCGCCAAGACCTATGACCTCGAGGTGTGGATCCCCAGCCAGGAGACCTACCGCGAGATCTCCTCGGTCTCCAACTGCGAGGACTTCCAGGCACGACGCATGCAGGCGCGCTTCCGTCACCCCGAGCAGAAGAAGCCGCAGCTGCTGCATACCCTCAACGGCTCCGGCCTGGCGGTGGGCCGCTGCCTGGTGGCGGTACTGGAGAACTACCAGCAGGCCGATGGTTCGGTGACCGTGCCCGAGGTGCTGCGCCCCTATATGGGCGGCCAGGAGAGCATCAATCGATAGGCTGGCCGGTACCCACGCCCCTCGAACCCCCGCTGCCAGCGGGGGTTTGTCGTTATATCGCGGGGGTTGCCGATTGTTGAGGCGTCGTCCAGGGGGCATGATAGAAGCCATCAACGGCTTGGGAGATGAGGATGCGAGACGCTAACGACGAACCATCAGGCATCATACCGCTGAATCTGGTATTGGCCCTGGCGGCACTGGTGGTCATCGTGGCCGGGATGCGGGCCGGGGCCAGCCTGCTGGTGCCCATGCTGCTGGCGGCCTTTGTCGCGGTGATCTGCACGGCGCCGGTGCTGTGGCTCAACCGTCACGGTCTGGGGCTGCGCCTGTCGGTGTGGCTGACCCTGGTGGTGATCGGTGTCGTGTTCTTGTTACTGGGAGGGTTGCTGGTCAACAGCTTCGGCACCTTCGTCGACACCCTGCCCGACATCGAGCAGAAGCTCTACGACTACTACCTGAGACTGCTGGATGGACTGTCGCGGCTGGGGCTGGCCATCGATACCGACCGCCTGGCGGAGCTGCTGGATGCCGAGCAGCTGGGGGGGTGGATCCCGTCGCTGATCGGCGAGGTTGGCAACCTGCTGATGCAGAGTGTGGTGGTCGGGCTGCTGGCGGTATTCCTGCTCTTCGAGACCCTCAGCTTCCGCGACAAGGTCTCCCAGGCACTGGAAAACCCGGCGGCGAGCCTTGAGCGTTTTCGCGAGTTCAGCCTGAGGCTCAAGCGTTACCTGGCGGTGAAGACGGTGGTCAGCCTGGTAACCGGGGGGCTGGTCTGGATCGCCTGTCTGCTGGTGGGGGTGGACTTCCCCCTGTTGTGGGCGGTGCTGGCCTTCGTGCTCAACTACATTCCCAATATCGGCTCGGCCATTGCGGCGGTGCCACCGGTGCTGCTGCTGCTGGTCTCTCCCGATGGGGGCATGCTCGATGCGCTGCTGCTCGCCGCGGCCTATCTCGGCATCAACTTCCTGCTCGGCAATATCGTCGAGCCGCGCATGATGGGTAAGGCGCTGGGTCTGTCGACCTTTATCGCCTTCCTGTCGCTGGTGGTCTGGGGCTGGATCTTCGGGGCGGTGGGGATGCTGCTGTCGGTGGTGCTGACCATGACCCTGAAGATTGCCTTGGACAGCCACCCCGAGACGCGCTGGATCGCGCACCTGCTGGGGCCTGGCAATGAGGCCTCACGGGTAAGGGAGGGGCTCCCGCCTGCCAGGCACGACGAGGAGTGAGAGGGCAGAAGTAGAGAGGGCTGAAACGACATCGCCCCGGCCTGGGCCGGGGCGATGTATCGGGCGGGGCGCTGCTGCTCAGGCGTTCTGTTCGATGAACTGGCTGAGCTGGGACTTGGACTGCGCGCCGACCAGCGAGGCGATCTTGGTACCGGACTTGAACAGCATCACGGTGGGGACGCCGCGCACGCCCTGCTCGGCGGCGATTTCGGGGGCGTCGTCGACATTGATGCTGACGACCTTGAGGTTGCCGCTGCGCTCCTCGGCGACCTCGTCGACTACCGGTGCCATCACCTTGCAGGGACCGCACCAGGGAGCCCAGAACTTGAGCAGCACCGGGGTGTCGGCCTTGAGGACTTCCTGCTCGAAGTTGGCGTTGGTGACATCGACGTTATTGGCCATGGGGTTCTCCAGTTTCGTTGCGCTGCATCGAGCGGACAGGGGTGGCAGGTGACATGCGTGGGTCACCCAGCCGGTCGGACGATGTTAGCGGCCGACTGGAGTGCTGGCAAATCGAGAATGCGCATCGGCGACTCGTGCGAAGTCTGGCATTATATGCTAGTTATGAATTAACATCTCGTTTTATATTCCTTTTTGCTACCTTGACGCCTCCAACGGATGGGGCGGTACGGGAGAGTCGTCATGAAGCTGCAGCAGCTGCGCTATATCTGGGAAGTGACCCGCCATAATCTCAATGTCTCCGCCACCGCTCAGAGCCTGTTTACCTCGCAGCCTGGCATCTCCAAGCAGGTCCGCCTGCTCGAGGACGAGCTGGGGGTGGAGATCTTTGCCCGCAGCGGCAAGCATCTGACGCGAGTGACTCCGGCGGGACAGGCGATCGTGGAGCTTGCCGGTGAGGTGTTGCGCCTTACCGAGAACATCAAGGAGGTGGCCCAGGAATTCAGCGACGAGCGTCGCGGCAGTCTGTCGGTGGCCACCACCCATACCCAGGCGCGCTACGCCTTGCCGCCGGTGATCCGGGAGTTTACCCGTCAGTACCCCGATGTGGCCCTGCATATGCAGCAGGGCACGCCCAAGCAGATCGCCCAGATGGTCAGCGATGGTCAGGCCGACTTCGCCATCGCGACCGAATCCCTGGGGCTGTTCAACGATCTGGTACTGCTGCCCTGCTATCGCTGGAACCGCTGCATCCTGGTGCCCCAGGGTCATCCGCTGACGGAGGAGAAGGAGCTGACCCTGGAGGCCATCGCGCGCCATCCGCTGGTCACCTACGTGTTTGGCTTTACCGGTCGCTCCCAGCTCGATGACGCCTTCCGTGAGCAGGGGCTTACTCCCAATGTGGTGCTGACCGCCGCCGATGCCGACGTGATCAAGACCTATGTCCGGCTGGGGATGGGGGTAGGGATCGTTGCCGGCATGGCGGTGGACCCCGAGCAGGATACCGACCTGGTGGCGCTGGACGCCAGCCACCTGTTCGCGAGCTCCACCACCAAGATCGGCATTCGCCGCGGTACCTTCATGCGCGGCTACATGTATGACTTCCTGCAGGGCTTCGCGCCTCACCTGGATCGCGATACCGTGGATGCTGCCCTGGCCGCCGGGCCGCGCCATGAGCGCGGTCTCTTCGAGGGTATCGAGCTACCGCTGCGCTAGGCGCCCGCCGCGCATGCGGTGGGCTCAGTGCTGCAGGTGCAGGCCGCACTCGCGCTTGGCCTCGACCTTGGTCGGATCGAAATAGTCGAACTCGTTGGGCAGGTCGTGACGCTGGAGGTAGGCGTGGAGCTCCTTCGCCGTCCAGTGCAGCAAGGGGGCCACCTTCAGCAGGCCATCGGCGTTGCGGCTGACCGGGGCCATGCGTGAACGTTGCGCAGTGTCCTCGGCACGCAGGGCGGTGAACCAGACATCCGGTGCCATCTGCTCGAGAGCACGCTCGAAGGGCTCGATCTTCACCTCCTGGGTAAAGGCTTCATGACGTGGATCATCGATGCCGGGGAAGGGGCCCTCCAGCGCTTCGCGGTGAGCGCGGGTGCGGATAGGCAGAAAGCTGATCAGGTTGAGATCGAGGCGTCGAACCAGGGCGTCGGCGAAGCGGTAGGTGGCCTCGGTATTGTAGCCATGGTCCATCCAGACCACCGGGATGTCGGGGCGCTGACTGGCCACCATATGCAGGATCACCGCCTCGAAGGGGCGGAAGTTGGTGGTGCAGATCGGCTGGTTGCCCTGGTCGAGGGCCCAGCGGATAAGCGCTTCCGGGTCCTGGCCGAGGTCGCGGTTGATGATGTCGAGGGTCTCGATCATGGGGGGGGCTCCTGGTGCGTATGTCGACCACCCTAGCGGAACGGCAAGGCGTGCGCCCAATACCGATTTCTTGCGTTGTTATTATCATTTAAGAATAAGAGTTTGTTTTCTTATTCCTTGTTTCCTTCTGTGGCGAGCGCCGCCATCAGGTGACGAATCTTGTCCCAGGTCTCCTGATACTCGGCTTCACCCTCCGAGTCGGCCACCAGGCCCCCACCGCCCCACAGGTGCACGCGGTCGCCGTCCGCCACGGCGGTGCGAATGGCGATGGAGGTGTCCATCCGCCCCCGAGTATCCACGTAGCCGAGGCTGCCGCAGTAGACGCTGCGCCGGCTGGGTTCGAGTTCGTCGATGATCTGCATGGCACGCACCTTGGGAGCGCCGGTGATGGAGCCGCCGGGGAAGGCGGCGGCCAGCAGCTCCAGCGGCGTGCGTCCGTCGGCAAGCGTGCCGGTGACCACGCTGACCAGATGGTGGACATTGACGTAGCTCTCCAGGCCACAGAGCTGGGGTACCCGCACCGTCCCGGGGCGGCAGCGTCGGCCCAGGTCGTTGCGCAGCAGATCGACGATCATCACATTCTCGGCGCGATCCTTGAGGCTCTGCGTCAGCTCGGCGGCCAGGCGGGCATCACTTGTCGGGGTGTCACCGCGCGGGCGTGTGCCCTTGATGGGGCGGGTCTCCACCTGGCCGTTGCGGCACTCCAGGAAGCGCTCCGGCGAGAGCGAGAGGATCGCCTGCTCGCCATTGGCGGAGGGCCAGGCCATGAAGCCGGCGAAGGGGGTCGGTGTCGCCTTGCGCAGGCGCCGGTAGGCGCTCCACAGGTCGCCCCGGTAGGGAGCGCTGAAGCGCTGGGCCAGGTTGACCTGATAGCAGTCGCCGGCACGGATATAGCGCTGCACGGCATCGAAGCGTGTCAGATAGGCGTCGCGGTCGAGTTCGGCGGCGAAGGCGGCCGTCAGCTGGTAGGCGGCTTCCGGTGCGGGGGCGGCGTTCAGCCACTCGAGTGCCTGCTGGCGACGCTCCGGGGTGGCCACCAGCCAGGCCTCTCTGCGTTCATGATCCTGGATCAATGCCCAGTCGTAGAGGCCGACCCGGCTGTCAGGCAGGGTCACGACACGGCGGGCACGCTTCCCCACTCGCTCCAGCTGGTAGCCGAGGTCGTAGCTCCAGTAGCCGATCAGCCCGCCCAGGAAGGGCAGCTCGCTCTCCGGTACCGTCATGCTCTCGGTCAGGCCCTCGAGCAGGGCCAGCTGGGCGTCAAAGGGCGCCAGGTCCCGGAGCTCCGGTACACCCTCCATCCGGCCCGACTCATCCACCGTCAGCACCGCCAGCGGGTCGCTCGACAATATGTCGTAGCGGCCGCCCGGGGCCTCGGGGCGGCCACTGTCCAGCAGTACGGCCCCCGGCCTTCGGCGCAGGCGGGCGAAGGCGGATAGCGGGGTGGGCCGGTAGGGGTGCGGCGTGATCTGGAGCTGGGCGGTCATCGCTGGGCCTATGCAATCGGGGCGCCCATTCTAGGCGCCGAAGGCGTCGTTGTCCTCGTCGATATGCACCATTGGGCTCTATGTGGCCGACAACATTGTCGACATCTCGAAGCGAGAAGGGGAAAATGTCTACAACCAAAGACGTACCACTCGCCCATTACGCCGTGTTGACCCGAAGTCCGGCAATGGCTACTCTTTCTTTACCCAATAATTGTCGACAATCATCATGAAGCCAGTCGAAGCCGAATCATCCAGTCCCGAAGTCCGCACTCTCGCCGAGCGGGTCTTCCAGCAGCTGCAGGATGCCATCGTGCGTGGCGAGCTCGTACCGGGCAGCAAGATCACCGAGCCGGGCCTGTCCAGGACCTATGGCATCTCTCGCGGGCCGCTGCGCGAGGCGATGCGCCGGCTGGAGGCTCATCGGCTGATCGAGCGTGTCCCGCATGTCGGTGCCCGGGTGGTGAAGCTCTCCATACAGGAGCTGCTGGAACTGTTCGATGTCCGCGAGGCCCTCGAGAGCATGGCCGCCCGCCTGGCGGCGGAGCACATGACCGCCGAGGAGATTGCCGGCCTGCGTGAGGTGCTGGCGCTGCATGAACGCCAGGCCGACCTCAAGAAGGGCGAGGCCTACTTCCAGCGCGAGGGTGACCTGGACTTCCACTATCGCATCGTTCAGGGCAGCCACAATCGCATGCTGGTGACCATGCTCTGCGATGACCTCTACTACCTGGTGCGGCTCTATCGCACCCAGTTCAGCGCCAGTGGGTCGCGTCCCCAGCGCGCCTTCGTCGAGCACCACCGCATCGTCGATGCCATCGAGGCCGGCGATGCCGAGCTCTCCGAGCTGCTGATGCGCCGCCACGTCAGCGCTTCCCGAGCCAATGTCGTCGATCGCTACGCCGCGTCCCTGAGGGAGTCGGAAGACTCCCCGGCCTGACCCATCTTCCCGATATCACCAGGAGAAACACCATGACCCAGCAGACCCCCGGCGCCCGCTTCCGCGCTGCCCTCGAGGCCAGTCGCCCGCTCTCCATCGTGGGTACCATCAACGCCTATACCGCCATGATGGCCGAGCGCGTGGGCCACCAGGCCATCTACCTTTCCGGCGGCGGCGTGGCCAACGCCTCCTTCGGCCTGCCGGACCTGGGCATGACCACCATGAACGACGTGGTCGAGGATGCCCACCGCATCTGTGGTGCCACCGACCTGCCGCTGCTGGTGGATATCGATACCGGCTGGGGCGGCGCCTTCAATATCGCGCGCACCGTCAAGGAGATGCAGCGCGCCGGCGTGGCGGCGGTCCACCTGGAGGATCAGGTGGCCCAGAAGCGCTGCGGTCACCGCCCCAACAAGGCGATCGTCTCCCAGCAGGAGATGGTGGACCGCGTCAAGGCCGCCGCCGACGCGCGTATCGATCCGGACTTCTATCTGATTGCCCGTACCGATGCCTTCCAGAAGGATGGGCTGGATGCCGCCATCGAGCGCTCCCAGGCGTGCATCGAGGCGGGTGCCGATGCCATCTTCGCCGAGGCGGTCCACACCCTCGACGACTACAAGGCCTTCTGTGAGCGCGTCGATGCGCCGATCCTGGCCAATATCACCGAGTTCGGTGCCACGCCGCTGTTCTCCCAGCAGGAGCTCGCCGAGGTGGGCTGCCGCATGGTGCTCTATCCGCTGTCCGCCTTCCGTGCCATGAACGCGGCGGCGCTCAAGGTCTATCAGAGCATCCATGACAATGGCCATCAGCGTGATGTGGTCGACATGATGCAGACCCGCGATGAGCTCTACGACTTCCTCAACTACCACAGCTTCGAGCGGAAGCTCGACGCCCTGTTCGCACAGAGTCAGCTTGAAGAGAAGGGCGGCGACGCCTGAGGCGCGTGCCGCGCTTGAAACAGCACCACGGAAACAGCACCACGGATACAATATCAAGAGGAGAGATAACATGGCTGATAAACCCGTTAGCGGCGCAGGCCTGCGCGGCCAGAGTGCCGGCACCACCGCCCTGTGCACCGTGGGCAAGACCGGCTCCGGCCTGACCTACCGTGGCTACGACGTCAAGGAGCTGGCCGAGAAGGCGAAGTTCGAGGAGGTGGCCTACCTGCTGCTCAAGGGCAAGCTGCCCAACCAGGCCGAGCTCGACGCCTATATCACCAAGCTCAAGGGGCTTCGCGGCCTGCCGGCCGAACTCAAGAGCGTGCTCGAGCAGATTCCCAGGGATGCCCATCCCATGGACGTGATGCGCACCGGCGCCTCCATGCTGGGCAACCTCGAGACCGAGCAGAGCTTCGACGAGCAGCAGGATGTCGCCGACCGCCTGCTCGCCGTCCTGCCCTCGATCATCTGCTACTGGTACCGCTTCAGCCATGACGGGGTGCGCATCGAGACCGAGACCGATGATGCCTCCATCGGCGGACACTTCCTGCATATGCTGCGGGGCGAGCCGGCCTCCGAGCTGCATGCCCGGGTCATGAACGTCTCGCTGATTCTCTATGCCGAGCACGAGTTCAATGCCTCGACCTTTACCGCTCGCGTCTGCGCCTCCACGCTCTCCGACATGCACTCCTGCGTGACCGGTGCCATCGGCTCCCTGCGGGGTCCGCTGCATGGCGGTGCCAACGAGGCCGCCATGGCGATGATCGAGAACTGGCAGTCGCCGGATGAGGCCGAGCGCGAAACCCTCGGCATGCTCGAGCGCAAGGACAAGATCATGGGCTTCGGTCACGCGATCTATCGCGAGTCCGATCCGCGCAATGCCATCATCAAGGAGTGGTCGAAGAAGCTCTCCGAGGACGTCGGTGACAGCGTGCTCTACCCGGTCTCCGAGCGTGTCGAGGCGGTGATGTGGCGCGAGAAGAAGCTGTTCTGCAACGCCGACTTCTTCCATGCCAGCGCCTATCACTTCATGGATATCCCCACCAAGCTGTTTACCCCGATCTTCGTGATGTCGCGGGTGACCGGCTGGGCCGCGCATGTCTTCGAGCAGCGTGCCAACAACCGCATCATTCGTCCGAGCGCCGACTATGTGGGCCCGGAACACAGCGAGTGGGTGCCCATCGAGCAGCGTGACTGATCGACCAGGGGCATTGCAGGGCGGCTCCTCGAGCCGTCCTGTCGCCTTTCCCCGCCTCGCGGCCAGCCGTCTGCAAGAGATCTCGAAGCCATGAATACTGATTATCGTAAACCGCTCCCCGGTACCGAGCTGGACTACTTCGATGTGCGTGCCGCCGTCGAGGAGATTCAGCCCGGTGCCTATGAGACCCTTCCCTACACTTCACGGGTGCTGGCCGAGCAGCTGGTGCGCCGCTGCGAGCCGGCGCTGTTGACCGACGCCCTGAAGCAGCTGATCGAGCGTCGCCGTGACCTGGACTTTCCCTGGTACCCGGCGCGAGTGGTGTGTCACGACATCCTCGGCCAGACGGCCCTCGTCGACCTGGCCGGCCTGCGGGATGCGATCGCGGAGCAGGGGGGCGATCCCTCCAAGGTCAACCCGGTGGTGCCCACCCAGCTGATCGTCGACCACTCCCTGGCCGTCGAGCACGCCGGTTTCGAGGCGGATGCCTTCGACAAGAACCGCGCCATCGAGGATCGTCGCAACGAGGACCGTTTCCACTTTATCGAGTGGACCAAGACCGCCTTCGAGAACGTCGACGTGATTCCCGCCGGCAACGGCATCATGCACCAGATCAATCTGGAGAAGATGTCGCCGGTGGTGCAGGCGCGGGATGGCGTTGCCTTCCCCGACACCTGTGTGGGCACCGACAGCCACACGCCGCATATCGACTGTCTGGGGGTCATCGCCATCGGGGTCGGCGGGCTCGAGGCCGAGACCGTGATGCTCGGGCGCCCCTCCATGATGCGTCTGCCCGATATCGTCGGTGTGGAGCTGACCGGCAAGCGACAGCCGGGGATCACCGCCACCGATATCGTGCTGGCGATCACCGAGTTCCTGCGCAAGGAGCGGGTGGTGGGGGCCTACCTGGAGTTCTTCGGCGAGGGGGCCAGGAGCCTGACCATCGGCGACCGTGCCACCATCTCCAACATGACGCCGGAGTATGGCGCCTCCGCGGGGATGTTCTATATCGATGAGCAGACGCTCGACTACCTGACCATCACCGGCCGCGAGCCGGAGCAGGTCGCGCTGGTCGAGACCTATGCCAAGCAGGTTGGCCTGTGGGCCGACAGCCTGGAGAGTGCCAAGTACGAGCGCGTGCTGACCTTCGACCTCTCCACCGTCGAGCGCAACCTGGCGGGCCCCTCCAACCCCCATCGTCGCCTGGCCACCAGCGATCTCGTCGAGCGTGGCATTGCGGTCGACTATGAAAAGGCCCAGGCGGAGGAGAGAGAGGGCAAGCTGCCGGATGGTGCGGTGATCATCGCCGCCATCACCAGCTGCACCAACACCTCCAACCCGCGCAACGTCGTGGCCGCCGGCCTGCTGGCCAAGAAGGCCAACGCGCTGGGGCTCATTCGCAAGCCGTGGGTGAAGTCCTCCTTCGCGCCGGGCTCCAAGGTCGCGCGCCTCTACCTGGAGGAGGCCGGCCTGCTGCCGGAGCTCGAGAAGCTCGGTTTCGGCATCGTCGCCTACGCCTGCACCACCTGTAACGGCATGTCCGGCGCCCTGGATCCCGAGATCCAGCAGGAGATCATCGACCGCGACCTCTACTCGACCGCGGTGCTCTCCGGCAACCGCAACTTCGACGGCCGTATCCATCCCTATGCCAAGCAGGCCTTCCTGGCCTCGCCGCCGCTGGTGGTTGCCTACGCCATTGCCGGTACCGTGCGCTTCGATATCGAGAAGGATGTGCTCGGTACCGACGCGGACGGCAACCCGGTGACGCTCAAGGACCTGTGGCCCTCCGATGAGGAGATCGATGCCATTGTCGCCGAGCACGTCAAGCCGGAGCAGTTCAAGCAGGTCTATATCCCGATGTTCGACCTGGACGCCGCCGAGAAGGCCGAGAGCCCGCTTTACGACTGGCGTCCACAGAGCACCTATATTCGTCGCCCCCCTTACTGGGAAGGCACCATGGCGGCGGAGCGTGAGCTCAAGGGCATGCGGCCGCTGGCGATCCTGCCGGACAACATCACGACCGACCACCTGTCGCCGTCCAATGCCATCATGATGGATAGCGCCGCCGGGGAGTATCTGCACAAGATGGGCCTGCCCGAGGAGGACTTCAACTCCTACGCGACCCACCGTGGCGACCACCTCACGGCCCAGCGGGCCACCCTGGCCAATCCCAAGCTGTTCAACGAGATGGTGCGGGACGAGAACGGCGAGGTGGTGCAGGGCTCGCTGGCGCGGGTCGAGCCGGAGGGTGAAGTGATGCGCATGTGGGAGGCCATCGAGACCCACATGAAGCGCAAGCAGCCGCTGATCATCATCGCCGGTGCCGACTATGGCCAGGGCTCCTCGCGTGACTGGGCGGCCAAGGGCGTGGCCCTGGCCGGGGTCGAAGCGATTGCCGCCGAGGGCTTCGAGCGCATCCACCGTACCAACCTGATCGGCATGGGCGTGATGCCGCTGCAGTTCCAGGAGGGAACCACCCGCCATACCCTGCAGCTCGACGGCACCGAGACCTATGACGTGGAAGGGACGCCGGCGCCGGGGGCGACCCTCGAGCTGGTGATCCATCGCAAGACCGGCGAGGTCGACCGGGTTCCGGTGATCTGCCGTCTGGATACCGCGGAAGAGGTCACCGTCTACTCCGCCGGTGGCGTGCTGCAGCGCTTCGCCAAGGACTTCCTGGAGGGTGTAGGGAGTGAGGAGGTGGCGAGCGCATGAGTCAGCTACCCCAGATCAGGATCCCCGCCACCTATATGCGTGGCGGCACCAGCAAGGGGGTCTTCTTCAGATTGAGTGACCTGCCGGAGGCCGCGCAGGTGGCGGGTGAAGCGCGCGATCGCCTGTTGATGCGGGTGATCGGCAGCCCGGACCCCTACCAGAAGCAGATCGACGGCATGGGGGGCGCCACCTCCAGTACCAGCAAGACGGTGATCGTGAGTCGCAGCGAGCGCCCCGACCACGACGTTGACTACCTGTTCGGCCAGGTCTCCATCGACAAGGCCTTCGTCGACTGGAGCGGCAACTGCGGCAATCTCTCCGCGGCGGTGGGGCCCTTCGCGATCGGCAATGGCCTGGTTGACCCGGCGCGGATCCCGGACAACGGGGAGGTCGAGGTGCGCATCTGGCAGGCCAATATCGGCAAGACGATCGTCTCTCGGGTGCCGATCCGCGATGGCCGGGTTCAGGAGACCGGTGACTTCGAGCTGGATGGCGTGACCTTTCCGGCCGCCGAGGTTCCGGTGGCCTTCAAGGACCCGGCCGACGGCGAGGGAGCCATCTTCCCCACTGGTAACCTGGTCGATGACCTCGAGGTGCCGGCCGACGTGGTGGAGGGGGGTACCCTCAAGGCAACGCTGATCAACGCCGGCATTCCGACCGTTTTCGTCGATGCCGCCGAACTCGGCTACACCGGTACCGAGCTCCAGGAGGCGATCAACGGCGATGCCGATGCGCTGGCAATGTTCGAGACCATTCGCGCTCATGGGGCGGTGAAGATGGGGCTGATCACCGACGTCGGCGAGGCGGCGACCCGTCAGCACACCCCCAAGGTGGCCTTCGTGGCGTCGCCGAGCGACTATGTCGCCTCCAGCGGCAAGCGGGTCGAGGCCGGCGAGATCGACCTGGTGGTGCGTGCCCTCTCCATGGGCAAGCTGCACCACGCCATGATGGGAACCGCGGCGGTGGCGATCGCCTCGGCTGCCGCCATCGAAGGCACCCTGGTCAATCTGGCCGCAGGCGGCGGCAAGCGCAACGCCGTCACCTTCGGGCACCCCTCAGGCACCCTGCGGGTGGGGGCCGAGGCGAGCCTGGTGGAGGGGTGCTGGGTCATCGACGAGGCGGTGATGAGCCGCAGCGCCCGGGTGCTGATGGAGGGCTGGGTGCGCGTGCCCGGCGACACCCTCTAGATAGCCACGATCGAGGTGCCATCCCGTCGCCAGGCCATCGTCTGACCAGCGTCTGACATAGTAGATGGGGCGGCACTTCGCGAAGAGGCATCATCCTACGCCCCGGATCCCAGGACAGGATCCGGGGCGTTTTCTATGGTCATGGTAGGGTAGGGGTTCAAGCGACGGCAGGAGATGATCATGAGTACCGTGGAAGCCAATGTGCGGCCTGACTATGACGCCGAGCTGCAGAAGATCGCCGACTATGTCCTGAACTATCGCATCGCAAGCGACGAGGCCTGGGATACGGCCAGGCTCTGCCTGATGGATACCCTGGGCTGCGGGTTGCTGGCGCTGCGCTTCCCCGAGTGCACCAAGCACCTGGGGCCCCTGGTGGAGGGGACCGTGGTGCCTCACGGGGCCAGGGTGCCGGGCACTTCCTTCCGGCTCGATCCCGTCAAGGCGGCCTGGGACATCGGGGCGATCGTGCGCTGGCTCGATTACAACGACACCTGGCTGGCGGCAGAGTGGGGCCACCCTTCCGACAACCTGGGGGCCATCCTTGCCGTGGCCGATCACCTCTCCCAGAAACGCGTGGCCCAGGGCGAGGCGCCGCTGGTGATGCGAGACGTTCTCGAAGCGATGATCATGGCCCATGAGATTCAGGGCGTGCTGGCGCTGGAGAACTCCTTCAACCGGGTGGGGCTCGATCATGTGGTGCTGGTCAAGGTGGCCTCAACGGCGGTAGCGGCCCGACTGCTCGGGGCCGACCGTGAGCAGCTGCTCGCGGCGCTGTCCCATGCCTGGGTGGATGGCCAGAGCCTGCGTACCTACCGCCACGCCCCCAACGCCGGTTCACGCAAGAGCTGGGCGGCGGGGGATGCCACGTCCCGGGCGGTACGCCTGGCGGATATCGCCCTGCGGGGCGAGATGGGTGTCCCTGGGGCACTCACCGCCACCCAGTGGGGGTTCTATGATGTGCTTTTCAGTCACACCAATCGTGATCTGGCCACCAAGCCCGAGGGGGAGCGGCGTTTCCGCTTTCAGCGCGAGTTCGGCAGCTACGTGATGGAGAATATCCTCTTCAAGCTCTCCTTCCCGGCCGAGTTCCATGCCCAGACCGCCTGCGAGGCGGCGGTGACCCTGCACCCCCGGGTCAAGGGGCGGCTCGACGAGGTCGAGCGAATCGTGATCACCACCCACGAGTCGGCGATTCGCATCATTTCGAAGGAGGGCGACCTGGCCAATCCGGCGGATCGAGACCACTGTCTGCAGTACATGGTGGCCGTGCCGCTGATGCTTGGCGAGCTGAACGCGGAGCACTACGAGGATGACTTCCATGTTGCACATCCCGAGATCGACACGCTGCGTGGCAAGATGGAGGTCGTGGAGGAGCCGCGTTACACCCGTGACTATCTGGACCCCGACAAGCGCTCCATCGCCAATGCCATTCAGGTCTTCTTTACCGACGGCACCTCTACCGAGCAGGTCGCGGTGGAGTATCCCATCGGCCATCGCCGGCGTCGCCAGGAGGGGATTCCGGTGCTGGAGGAGAAGTTCCGGCGCAATCTCGAGACACGCTTCCCGCGGGCACACAGCGAGAGGATAGTCACGCTCTGTCAGGACCAGCAGGGGCTGGAGGCGACACCGGTTCATCGCTTCATGGATCTTCTGGTGATCTGACGGTGGGGGAGGGGCCATGGGCTCGCGTGCCAGGCATGGCCCCAACCCTCTGGAATTGCGGGATATTACCGTGGGGAAAGTTAAGCCCTCTCGCGCCGGGTTTTGATGAGCTAAACTTTTTTACAGGAAGGCCTTGCGGACCCGCCGGTAAAGCCGTAAAGTACGCATCCGCTGCCGGCAACGGGCAAACGTTGCAGGCGGTGGATGTGGCAGAAGTGGCTGTTCTGCAATGGTTTTTTTCGGAAGGCTTCGAAAATCACCGGTTGACAGTCGCGGCAGATTCGCTAGAATGTGCGCCACTCGTGACGGCGGCCTCACGGCCTCCGCGGCGATCCTCTCGAAACGACCCTTCAA